>JAPSKG010000020.1 GCA_031177795.1 Domibacillus sp. | reverse complement strand
CAATTGTACTGCAGCCAACCTCTCCAGGTGATTTTCAGCCGATTTACATTTGCCGGGAAGGAATCCCCGATCCGCGCCAAAAACCAAATGAGCGATACCGGCTCTTTGAACAAGCAGCAAAAAACGCCGGGAAGCCTGTTGCTGAAATGAACATAAAATCCTCTGTCCTTTTTGCTGAAAAAACGCTTTTTTACCAATACTTAATTGGCATACTGCGTTTAAACCATTTTCTTCCGCCTCTTCAATAAAAAAAAGTCTGTCAATTGACAGACTTTTTTTATACACCGATTTTATAATCATATTCTTTTGCTTTATCCGGACGGGAATTTTCATAATCCACTTTTAAGAAAGGTTTTTCGGAAAAATCCACTTTTTTTACAAATGAGAAACTTTCCAACTTTTCTGCAAGAATCGATGCCTCGGAACAGTCACAGTACAAAACTGCATACTTCATTTTTTTAGAAACATAATGTACGTTTCCGTATTTGCGCAATGATTTTGCCGGCTTCAAAGAATGAAGCCAAACAATTAATGCCTGTCGTTCTGTTAACATAATTTATCCTCCGGCAATGAAATTTTTAAGCAGAACATCCGCACGAACCGCCGCTTCCGCAGCTGCCACAGCCGCTGGAAAAAAGAGAACCTGCTCCCGGCACCTTTACTTGCTCAGAAACAGAACGGGCAATCAAAAGGCTTACTTCATCAAGAAGCTGCTGAAGCTCTGTTTCTGCTTGCCTAAAAGCGGCCACATGTTCATCCATGTCCATTTCACGCTTTGCTGTGCGTGTTTCCATCATAATACGTTTATAATCAGGATGAAAGCGGCCAAACCGCTGTGCATCTTCATATTGTTCTTTTAATCGGCTAAATGCATAAATTTTTTGTTTTACCGATTTAATTGTGTAAAGCTTATGATAACAGTCGCGATATCTTGCAGCTACTTCAGATTGAAGAATCATTTCTCCCAATTCATCTGCTGCGTCTGCGACATTGATGAGTTCCATCGTTGTTGCAATCATTTTGAGGCACCTCCATCAACTTATTTTACCATACATCATCACAATCCGGTGAAAATTTGTGTATAATGTTTACGATATGCGCCAACTCCAAATAAAGAAAAAGAATTGTCTAACAAAATTTTTCTCTGCTCTGGTGAATTCAGCCAATCTTCTATGGCAGCTGGAGCATCTGCATAATTGGCTCCAATGTTCTCCCCTGATTTTCCAAAGGGGATCTTTGATTTTCTTAGCCGTTGCTCTAAATTCCCGTTTTCAGGCGAGTTATGGTTAAAAAAGCGCTTTTCAAACATTTCTTTGCTATGCGCCTTGGCAGCTTTTGCTAAAGGTAAAGACAAATTCAGCGGTTTAACTTTAAAACGTTTACGCAAAACATTGGTTAATTCTGCCATCTGCTTTTCATTTCCTTGTTCAATATGAGCCCAGGCTGAACGGCCTGGAGAATGCATTTGAGGAAGCACTCCCTCATAAACAAGCTCATATGGTTTCATTTTTAATAGCACTTCCGCTGTCATAAACCTTACACCAGATAATGTCCCTGATACCTGGTCAATGTAAAGCTGGGCATAAAAGTTGCCAATTGGTATAAGCGGCCTCACATTCAACTCTTCTTCTGATAGTTCAAACCGATAATAGCTTTTGTTTGCATGAATAATAATTTCTGTTTCTGGATATCGAGACTTAAAAATGGAATTAAATGATTTTCCAAGTTTAAATGGTAGAGTACTTATTTCTCCTGTAGCATAAACTGTAACAACCTGGCCATCTTCCACTCCAGCAAGCATGTATGCTGTTTCTTTTTTATACACCCACCATTCATATCCGTAAGGAGAGGGATCTTTTCGGACAGGGCTTCCATATTTTTTTAAAAGCTCTTCTTCCGTCTTTCCTATTAGAGCTCCAGCTCCTTTGTTTGGAGCGCTCTCAGTTTTTGCAGGCAAAGGAGGATCTACAGGGCCACTGTTAACAGACGGTGGAGCAGGCGGCTTTTTTTCACTTTCATTAATTGCTTTATCTGTATAAATGCCAATTAGCATGATCACTAAAAAGATAATTAGTATTTTAAAAACGGAACGCAGAAGATCATCTCCTTCTATAGGCTGACGGGTCGACTTTTCTGTTTAAACTCGCACTTCTTTCACTAACAATACACAAAAAACAAATTTTCCTTTTTGTTTAACGTTTCACTTTTTCTTTCATCAGTATATCATTCCGCATTCCTATTTGAAAAAAACTTTTCTATGAAAAATTTAAAAAATGCAAGGCCATTTATTTGAACCTCATTGCATGAAAGCGCAATTTCGACTATCATGGAAGAAGAAACAAATAACAAGACGGATATGCAGGAGGTAGTACGTTTAATGAAAATTGAAAACACAGGTCTTGAAAACACACAGATTGACTTAAACCAGCTTACATATATTATGGAACAGCACGGAATGGTTCTTGCCGGCCAATGGGATTATGAGCGTGTAACATATGATCGAAAATTCGAGTTAAAAGAAGGCGTTTACTATTTGCGTGTGTTTGGCTTTGCTGTAAAAGGCGATGTTGGTGCAGACGACGCTCTTATTGAATTAATGACACCTCTACTGGGCAAATACTATTATCCACATGGTGTGGAATACGGTGAAAATGAGTATTACCCTGAATCCCTTGTTAAATCGTGCGAAACGCTTCTTGCTGAAATTAAAGCTGAAATGGTTCAATACGCATAATGAAAAAAGCTTTCCTCTTATATAAAGAGGAAAGCTTTTTTATTATCCACCCAAAATTGCTTTAAATACAGAAGTTGTAGCCCCGCCTTTGTAAAAAACATACAACAGTAAATAAACTGCTATGCCAGTGATGGCTGTAAAAAACCAGATAATGCTTGTGTAAGGGCCGATTTTCCGATGCCTGATTAAATTGTTTTTTAATCCGCTCACGATGGAAACAAGTCCAAAAACGGCCCCGCTCGTTGCAAGGCAAATATGAAAAATGAGAAAAGCCGTATAGTAAACTTTTATATTATCAGGTCCGCCAAACGATGTGTTGCCAATAAAAAGCGTGCGGCTAACATAAATAATAAAAAAGGTTAACGCAAATACCCCTGCAAGCAGCATAGTTCTTTTATGCTTTTCAACTTTACGTTGTTTAATCTGCGCCCAGCCGATTGCAACAAATATTGCACTTAGCGCAATGAAAAACGTACTAATCGTCGGCAAAATAGGTAATGACATAAAAATCCTCACTTCCGTTGTAGATGTAAGAAAAAACAGTTCCCTGTTTTTTCATTAATACATCGACTTATTATGTTGTGATAAAGCAGCCTCCGTTAATTTATCTGCGTCTTCTTCCTCTTTACGGAACCATTCAAAAAACACCTGGGCAAGAACAACACCATAAACAATTTCCTGGATGATCTTCATCACGATGCCACCTGTTTTCTGATCTTCAACTACAGCCATATTTGAAAACAGTTCAGGTCCGCTTAAGTTTAAGCTTGATAATGTGGATGCCGGAACGCATAACTCCATTGCTTTAAGCCATGAAGAGCCATCGGAGTAGGTTGCGTACAATGGAGCCGAAGCAAAAATAATCAATGCGCAAGCAGGAGTTAACAAAATGCCATTTGCAAAAATATAGCCAATTTTTTTCAATCCATGCAAGCCATTGCTTTCAGGATGTTCATTGACTAACGGCCACCACATACAAAGAGCGAAGAAAAACAAAATAATTGTATAAAGGCCATGAAGAGGTTCACTCATTTTGATAAAATCAAAAATTAATGGAATATGGTAAAACGAAAACAAACCATTAAATAAAATAAGTGAAATCAGAGGCCGTGTTGAAAATGCAAACAACTGTTTAACAACTGGAAGATGAATCAGTGGGTTCCAGACCCACCACGGAACTCCTTTTATTAAAAGCGGCGGCACAACAAGATACAAAACAGCCATTTGAACCATATGATAAGTCATCATTATATGACCCATTAAATCTAAAGGGGTTCCCTTGACTATGTACAAAACCAAAACCGCTGTTATAAAAAGAACAGCTTGCCGTTTTGTAAGTGGCTCACTTACACGAAACTTGCTTCTCCAATTAATTGTTACATAGAAAAACACGGCTGACAAGAAAAGCAAGATAACCAGAAAATATGGACTCCAAAGAGCCGAAAACCCAAAAATGCTAATTGGCATTTTACTCACCTCAATTTTTTCCTGCTTCTCTTTATTATAACTCGGTAAAAATCTAGTGACAATGTTATGTCTTGACAAGTTGATGACAGAAAAAAAGTGTTTCCCGTTTCAGGGAAACACTTTTCGCTTTTACCACCAGATAATTGTTAAGAATGTAAGAATTGTTATAAACCCAACAAGTACACCTGAATACATGAATAACTGTGCGGCTTCATGTCCTTTGTGACTCATATGCATGAAATAATACAGCTGAAAAATCACTTGCACAACAGCTAAAAGCAAGACAAACGGAATAATGAACCATTTGGAGAACCCAGCCCCAACAGCTGCAAAAGCAATAACTGTAAAGAAAATCATCATTGTAAATGTAATAACTTGCATTCTCATTTCTTCTGCATGTTTCTTCCGGCGGTATTCGTACGAAGCTTTAGGATTATTTGAATTTTGTTGTAAATTCGCCATTCGTTATCCCACCATTCCCATTAAGTATACAACCGTGAAGATGAATACCCAAACAACATCAATAAAATGCCAGTATAAGCTTGCAAGGTAAAACTTTGGCGCATTATAAAGATTTAAACCGCGTCTAGCGTTCCTGATCATTAAAGCAATAATCCAGGAAAGGCCGAACACTACGTGGCCACCGTGGAACCCTACTAGCGTGTAAAAAGCTGAACCAAATGCACTGCTCGTAAATGTATGCTTGTATTCATGGTAGTAATGATTAAATTCGTAAATTTCACAGCCAAGAAATCCAAGGCCGAGTGCCACTGTAATAAACAGCCATGTCTGCATTTTTTTGAAATTATAATTTTTCATATGATACATTGCAAACACAGAAGTTAATGAACTAGTTAAAAGCAGCATTGTCATTAAAAAGACAAGAGGAAGCTCAAATAAATCGGTTGCCTTTGCGTGTGAATCACTCGGAACACTATCTTTTAATGCTAGATATGTAGCAAATAAAGAAGCAAATAAAACTGTTTCCCCGCCTAGAAAAAGCCAAAAACCTAAAAACTTGTTTTTGCCTTCGAGGGTTGCTTGCTCAGGTGATTCAGGCCACGTTTGCTGCGTGAATTTTTGTTCAGCTGCCATTAGCGTGTGCCCCCTTTGCCGTCTTCTTCTAAAAGATCTTCTTTATGGATGTGGAAGCCGTGGTCGTCTTTTATAGACCGGACCAGCATTGCCCCAAAAGTAACGGCCATTCCAATAACAAGCACTGGAATTGCCCATGCTTTATCATCCATTTGGTACATTGCACCGAATGCTGCGATAAATAAACCTAATGAAATAACAAAAGGAATAAATGAGTTGTTTGGCATGTGAATATCACCAATCGGTTCAGCCGGCGTCATTTCCGTTTTGCCTTCCATTTTTTCAATCCAGAAAGGATCAAGTCCGCGTACAAGCGGTAATTGTTTAAAATTATAAAAAGGTGTTGGTGATGGAAGCGCCCACTCAAGCGTACGTCCATCTTTCCAGGGATCTCTTCCGACTTGAACGTTATTTTTTTGCGTAATCACAATATTAATCAGCATAATAATAATTCCTACTGCCATGAAGGCTGCCCCTATCGAGCTGATTAAGTTGCCTGTTTCAAGTCCTTGCCCCGGCAGGAATGTCCAAACGCGGCGAGGCATACCCATTAAGCCAAGGAAATGCTGGATAAAAAATGTTAAGTGGAAACCAACTAAGAACAAAACAAAAGTAATTTTGCCCAGCTTTTCACTCAGCATAGTGCCAAACATAAGCGGCCAATAAAAATGAGCACCGCCGATTAGCCCAAGAACAATACCGCCAACAATTACATAGTGAAAATGAGCAACAATAAAGTATGTGTCATGTAATTGATAATCTGCTGGTGCGGCCGCTTGCATAACCCCTGTTACTCCACCCATTACAAAAGATGGAATAAAAGCAATGGCATACAGCATTGGCACAGTAAACTGAATGCTTCCACCCCAAATTGTCATAATCCAGTTGAAAATTTTAATTCCTGTCGGTACTGCGATCGCCATTGTTGCAACAGCGAAAATTGCATTTGCAATTGGTCCAAGCCCAGTTGTAAACATATGGTGAGCCCATACCATGAAGCCTAGAAAACCAATTAAAACTGTTGCAAATACCATTGAAGAATATCCGAACAAGCGCTTTCTAGAGAATGTTGGGAAAATCTCAGAGAATATGCCAAAGGCAGGAAGTACAAGAATATACACTTCCGGATGACCAAAAATCCAGAAGAAGTGTTCCCAGATAATTGTGTTTCCACCCATTGCTACATCAAAAAATCCTGATCCAAACATACGGTCAAAGATAAGCATAAATAAACCAACCGTAAGTGGAGGAAATGCGAACAAAATAAGAGCTGATGCCACAAAAGTTGTCCAAGTAAAAAGTGGCATTCTCATGTATGTCATGCCTGGAGCACGCATATTAATAATGGTAACAAGAAAATTAATTCCGCCCATTAACGTACCGAAACCAGATATTTGGAGGCCAAGTGCATAAAAATCAATTCCATGGCCTTCTGATGCAAGCGATAAAGAAGCATAAGAGGTCCAGCCTGCATCTGGCGCACCGCCTAAAAACCATGATAAGTTTAAAAACAAGCCGCCGAAAAAGAACAGCCAAAATCCAAGTGCATTAATAAAAGGAAACGCTACGTCACGCGCCCCAATTTGAAGAGGCATAACCGCATTCATAAATGCAAATAATAACGGCATTGCTGCCAGGAAAATCATTGTTGTACCGTGCATTGTGATAATTTCATTAAATAAACCGGCACTGACAAAGTCATTGTTCGGCACAGCCAGCTGAATGCGGATCATCATTGCTTCAATTCCGCCGACAATAAAGAAAAAACCTCCGGCAAGTAAATAAAGGATCGCAATTTTTTTATGATCAACTGTTGTTAAATACTCCCAAACTGTACCGGCAAATCCCCGTTTTTGCGTGTGTGCAATGGTACTCAACGGTTTTACCTCCTTTACCCTGTTTCCGTAATTATTGTTCTACTTTCAGACTCATTAAATAAGCAGCGAGTTGATCTAACTCTTGATCAGATAATTCGCCATATGTACCTGTCATTTTGTTGCCTGGCTTGTACTGCTCAGGATTAGAAATCCAGTTTTTCAGTTCTTCTTCGTTATGCTCCAGAATGCCTGCTACAAGCTCACGATCTCCAAAGTTCGCAAGGTTTGGTGCCGTTCGAGCTGCTTCCGGCCGTGCATCCGCCGTTGTAACAGCATGACAGCTTAAACATTTCTGGTTAAAAACTTCCTGGCCAGCTGCGGCTGTAGGATCAGCAGGCGCTTGTTCTGCTGCTTTTGCGTCTATTGCCTGCATTGCCGTTACCCATTGATCAAATTCATTTTGCGGTACAGCTTTTACTTTAAAGTCCATTAAAGCATGTGACGGACCGCAAAGTTCAGCACATTTTCCGTAAAACAGATTGCCAGCTTCTGTTGCTTTTTCGTTGTCAAACTCAAGCCAAAGCTGATTAACATTTTCCACGTTCGTGTCAATCTTTCCACCGGCAGCCGGAATCCAGAAAGAATGCTTAACGTCAGAAGATTTTACATTAAAGTATACTTTTTGATCCGTTGGAACTACAAGATCTTGACTTGTTATAATCTTTTGGTTTGGATACTCAAATTCCCACCAGTAAAGATTTGCACGTACATTTACAACTAATGCGTCTGTTGTGCCATCTTTATTCTTTTTATTCATAGCTTTTGTTTCCGCCAGGTCAAATGTTGCAATAACTGTCGGAATAGCAAGAACAATAAGAAGGAGAATCGGGATGACTGTCCAGATGATCTCCAGAGTGTGACTTCCCTCAACTTGTTTTGGGATGCTTTCGTCGCCTTTTTTACGACGGAACTTAATGACCGCAACAGCAAATAAAATCGATACAACGATGATTACACCAACCATGATCCAAGTGCTTAGCAGCATAAGGTCATATGCAGTCTGACCTGCTTCACCAGCTGGAATCAGCGTTGAAAGAAATGGTTCGCCACAGCCAGACAGAACGAGCGCCATCAGGCCTACCATTGTCAAAAGACGCCATTTTGTTAGCTTCTGTTTCATAGCTTTTTACTACCCCTCTTTCTTATAAATTTCTGCTTAAATAGTGCGTGTATATGGATTTCTTTAAAAGAAAGAATTCCTAATCGTTAAATGACCGTCACAATAACCATGGCAACGAAAATAATTGTTAAATACTGAAGCGAGTAAACAAACATAAATCTTGCCCACTTCAAATCATCTTTCGCTTTAAAGCCAGTAACAGCTAGAGCAACCCATCCGACATTCAATAATGTCGCCAAAATAACAAACGCCAGTCCAAGTTCCATCATAAAAAATGGAAGCGGTAAGAGAAGAAGTGTCCAAACAAGCATATGCCGTTTTGTTACCGCAAACCCTTTCACAGTTGGAAGCATAGGGATACCTGCTTTTCCATACTCGTCGGCTCTCTTCATTGCCAATGCATAAAAATGCGGCGGTTGCCAGATAAACATAATTAAAAACAGCATCCATGCAAGTACGTCTAATGTCGGATCAACAGCTGCCCATCCAATAAGAGGCGGAACAGCCCCTGAAACACTTCCAACAACTGTGTTGCTTACATGACGGCGTTTAGACCACATTGTGTAAATAACCACATAACTCACAATTCCAATAACACCGATGACTCCGGCTGTGAACGTTGTCATAAATAAAAGCGCAGAGCCGATAATGACAAGCGCCAAACCTATCATTAATACTTTTGGATAACTAATTTTCCCAGTTACAGTCGGCCTTGTTTTAGTCCGCTCCATTAAGGGGTCGATATCCCTATCTATATAATTGTTTAAGCTGGCTGAGCCGGCAATAATAAAAGCTGAGCCAAGCAGCGTAAAAGCAATCGTATCCAGGTTAGCGAGAAATGAAAACCCGTTCAAAATAAGCGCCAGCCAAAGCCCTGTAAACACAGTAATCAAATTAGAGTTAACAATTCCAATTTTAATAAGTGCCATAAAATCTTTTAAGGCCGTTGTTTCTGGCACATTGGTTTTATCTATTGTTGTTACAGTTCGGGACACATTTTCCCCTCCTTTCTTTTCAAAAAACTCTCTTTTCTACTATAAAGGATATAGCCGGTCTTTTCTACATTATTTAAAAACATTTCAAAAGAGCAGTCTCTCTCTTCCATATTAAATCATATCCATTCTTTTTTATGTGAACAGAAGATGAACTATTTTTGTCAAATTTGTGACTCGTGAAAGCGTTCTGTTTCCATCATTTCATTTTTATAAGATAATAAAAAAGATAAACAAAGGGCTGTTGCAGAAAAAACACCCTCCTTGTATGATCAGTTAAAGATAGGTTTATATAGAGAGAAGAAGGTGAAGAGATTGCAGGGTTGGTTAAAATGGCTTGGGGTAGCTACCACTATCATCATGCTGATTGTTTTGATTGGCGGCGCACTTGTTACAAAAACAGATTCTGGTCTTGGCTGCGGGAAAGAATGGCCGCTTTGCCATGGACAAGTTATTCCGAAAGATCTTAAGGTAGAAACCATTATTGAATTATCACACCGAGCTGTTTCCGGGGCTGCCGGCCTTCTTGTTTTGGCGCTTTCCCTTGCTTCATGGAAAATGATTGGTCATAAGCGAGAAACAAAATTTCTGGCATTGCTGGCATTTTTCTTTTTGATGGCCCAGGCACTTATTGGTGCTGCAGCTGTTTTGTGGGGCCAAAATGATTTTGTCCTTGCCCTCCATTTCGGTATTTCTCTTATTTCATTTGCAGCAGTTCTTTTGCTAACCCTTCTTATTTTTGAAGTGGATCAGCGTTTTGATGCTTCATCGATCGTTATTGACAGCCGGATGAAATGGCATACACTTGGTGTTACACTATATAGTTATATTGTTGTTTACACAGGGGCTCTGGTTCGTCATACAAAATCAAGTATGGTCTGCAATTCCTGGCCTTTATGCGGAAACAATGAATTTTTCCCCTCAAACATGTACCAATGGATTCAGATGGGTCACCGGACAGCAGCCGGTTTTATCTTTGTTTGGATTGCGTACATAACATATCTTGCAGTAAAGCACTATAAGCATCAACGCGTTTTGTACTATGGTTGGCTTATTGCTTTTGTTCTTGTTTTACTTCAAGTTATTGCCGGCGCGTTTATTATTTGGACAAATTTAAATTTATATGTTGCTCTGACTCATGCACTATTAATCTCTTGTTTATTTGGCCTTCTTTGTTACTTTATTCTCCTTATTTCTCGAAGTAAAATAAATAGCCAATAAAAAACACTGTCCGTTAAGCGGACAGTGTTTTTTTGTTTTACTTTTCTAATTCAACGAGCAGGTCGCCTGTTGAAATAGCTTCTCCATTTTGTACGTATACAGCTTTTACTGTTCCGTCAAATGGTGCTTGTACGGTTGTTTCCATTTTCATTGCTTCAGTAATCATCAAGTGATCGCCACGCTTTACTTTGTCACCTTTTTCAAGAATAACTTTAATTACTGTACCTGGCATGGTCGCCGCAATATGACCTTCATTTTTCGGATCCGCTTTTACTTTTGCATTCACAGAAGACTTAATGCTTTCATCTTTAATGACAACATCACGCGGCTGGCCGTTTAACTCAAAGCTTAAAATGCGTGTGCCATCTGATTGAGGATGCCCAATGGATACCAATTTTACAATTAAAGTTTTTCCTGTCTCAATTTCAATTTCTTTTTCTTCCCCAAGGCGCATGCCATACAGGAAAGTTGGTGTATCAAGAACTGAAATATCGCCATATTGTTCTTTTACTTTTGCGTAGTCCGTAAATACCTTTGGATAAAGCGCATAAGCAATTGTGTCCTGGCTAGTCGGCTCTTCTCCGATCTCTTGCTGAAGTTCTGTACGCAGCGCTTCAAAGTCAACATCTTCTAAAAGTTCACCAGGACGAACAGTAATCGGTGATTTGCCTTTTAAGATGACTTTTTGAAGTTCTTCAGGGAATCCGCCTACTGGCTGTCCAAGATAGCCTTCAAACAGTTCAATAACAGAATCCGGGAAGTCAATTTTATCACCGCGGCTCAAAACATCTTCTTCCGTTAAATCATTTTGCACCATAAATAAAGCCATATCACCAACTACTTTGGATGATGGAGTTACTTTTACAATGTCACCAAACATCAGGTTCACACGGCGGTACATGTCTTTTACTTCATCCCAGCGATCGCCAAGACCAACGCCTTTTGCTTGCTGTTGAAGATTTGAATATTGTCCACCCGGCATTTCATGTTTATAGATTTCTGTATGAGGCGCAAGCATGCCGCTTTCGAATGGTGCATAGAATTTCCGTACATCTTCCCAGTAGTAAGAAAGCTTTTCTAAAGCATCAATTTGAACAGACGGTGTACGGTCTGTTCCTTCAAGTGCATAACGGAGCGTATTGGCGCTTGGCTGGGATGTTAAGCCTGCCATTGTGCTAAGTGCTGTATCGACGATATCTACTCCTGCTTCAATAGCTTTTGTATACATAAAAATACCGTTGCCGCTTGTATCGTGTGTATGAAGGTGAATAGGAATTTCCACCGCTTCTTTTAATTCAGAAATAAGACGGTAAGCTGCCTGTGGCTTTAACAAACCTGCCATATCTTTAATACCGAGGATATGCGCTCCTTGTGCTTCCAGTTCTTTTGCCATTTCTTTATAATAATTCACATTGTATTTCGCACGTGATGGATCATCAATATCGCCTGTATAGCAAATAGTGGCTTCTGCAATTTTGCCGGATTGACGAACCGAATCAATTGCCACTTCCATGCCTTTTACCCAGTTTAAGCTGTCAAAAATCCGGAATACATCGATACCGGATTCAGCAGATTGCTGAACAAACTCACGGATCACATTATCCGGGTAGTTTTTGTATCCGACAGCATTTGAAGCACGAAGAAGCATTTGGAACAAAATATTCGGCACTTGCTGGCGAAGAGTTTCCAGACGTTTCCACGGATCTTCTTTTAAGAAGCGGTAAGCGACATCAAATGTTGCTCCCCCCCACATTTCCATAGAAAACAACTCGGGCAAAAGCCTTGCAGTTGCTGGAGCAATGTGCGTTAAGTCGGTTGTGCGGATTCGTGTAGCAAGAAGAGATTGATGGGCATCACGCATAGTAGTATCAGTTAACAAAACTTCTTTTTGCTGTTTTACCCATTTAACAAGCCCGTCTGCGCCCTGCTCATCTAAAATTTGCTTTGTTCCGCTCGCCGGTTTTTCAGAAAGCTTTACTTTTGGAATGCGTGGCGTATCAAAAACAGGTTTTTTCTTTTGTTCTACACCCGGGAAACCATTTACAGTAATGGTGCCAATGTAGTTAAGCATTTTTGTTCCACGGTCTTTTCGTTTTGGAAACACAAACAGTTCTGGTGTTGTATCAATAAACGACGTATCATAATTTCCTGAAATAAAGTCTTCATGCCGCATTACATTTTCAAGAAACGGAATGTTTGTTTTAATTCCGCGAATTCGGAACTCTTGCAGGTTACGGAGCATTTTCGATGCAGCTTGCTCAAATGTCATAGCGAAAGTCGAGACTTTTACCAGTAGAGAATCGTAATATGGAGTTATTACTGCACCTTGAAAACTGTTTCCTGCATCAAGACGAACACCAAAGCCCCCGCCTGAACGATAAGCCATAATACGGCCTGTGTCTGGCATAAACCCGTTTTCCGGGTCTTCAGTTGTAACACGCGACTGGATTGCATATCCCATTGTCCGGATATCTTTTTGTTCCGGAATGCCTACTTTTTCACTGTGAAGGTTATGGCCTTCCGCAACCAAAATTTGAGTTTGCACAATATCAATACCTGTGATCAGCTCGGTAATCGTATGTTCTACCTGGACGCGGGGATTAACTTCAATAAAGTAAAAATTCTCGCCTGCCGTTAAAAACTCAACTGTACCGGCATTTAAGTAATCAACGTTTTTCATCAATTTAACTGCCGCATCACAAATACGGTTACGAAGGTCTTCTGAAATGGAAACGGCCGGCGCTACTTCTACCACTTTTTGGTGACGGCGCTGAACGGAACAGTCTCGTTCAAACAAGTGAACAACATTTCCATCCTGGTCTCCAATAATCTGAACTTCTATGTGTTTTGGGTTTTGAACAAATTTTTCCACATAAACTTCGTCGTTCCCAAAAGCTGCTTTTGCTTCGGATTTTGCACGGTCATATGCTTCGCGAACTTCACCAAGATTTTGCACAATCCGCATTCCACGGCCGCCGCCGCCAAGCGATGCTTTAATAATGATTGGGAAGCCATGTTGTTTTCCAAAGTCAATAACTTCGTCCAAGCTGTTTACAGGCCCGTCTGATCCCGGAATAACTGGAATATCAGCGTTGATTGCCTGTGTGCGCGCTTTAACTTTATCACCAAACATATCAAGGTGAGCGGATTTAGGACCTATAAAGATAATGCCTTCTTCTTCACAACGTTTTGCAAATTCGATATTTTCAGATAAAAAACCATAGCCTGGATGAATAGCATCTGCTTCCGACTGCTTGGCAATTTCAATGATTCCTTCAATATCAAGGTAAGCATCAATTGGTTTTTTCCCTTCACCGACCAAGTATGCTTCGTCCGCTTTATAACGATGGTAAGAACCAGAATCTTCCTTCGAGTAGACAGCTACTGTCCGGATATGTAATTCAGTGCAGGCACGAAATACGCGGATTGCGATTTCTCCCCTGTTCGCGACCAGCACTTTGTTGATTTTTGTCATCTTCATCTCTCCCCTGATCTGTTGATAAGATATATATAAAAAGGTTCAATGAATTGAACCTTTTTATTTTTAAGATTGATAATTTTTTTCATACTTGGATTGCATAGAAACATTCGCCAAAATTCCCATAGATAGAGAAAGCAGCAAAAGTGACGAACCTCCATAGCTGATAAATGGAAGTGGAACACCCGTAATTGGTATCACGCCCGATACACCGCCCAAATTAATAAAAGATTGTATCCCTATCATTGAAGAAATTCCTACAGCCAGCATTGCACCAAATGAGTCTTTGCATTTCATTGAGATTTTAAGACCTCTTAAAACTATAAATGCCAGCCCGCCAATTGCAAGCGCTACGCCAAACACACCAAGTTCTTCAGCAATAACTGACATGATAAAATCAGTGTGCGGTTCTGGCAGATAGCCAAGTTTTTGAACACTTTGCCCAAGCCCCCGACCCGTTAGTCCGCCCGATCCAATCGCAAGATAGGAATTCACTAAATGATATCCTGCGTCTTCTTCATACTTAAATGGATCTAAATAACTTGTAATCCGGCTCATTCGTTCTTCAGATAAGATGTTGTCTTTTTGCCAAATAAACAGCGGCGATATAACCACTCCAAACAAACCAATTAACAAAGCGAATTTTGCAAGCTTTTTCATTTTTATACCGGATGACAGAACAATTGTCAACCCAATCGAAAAAATGATCGCTGATGTTCCAAAATCTGGTTCTAACGCTACAAGAAAGCAAACAAGAAAAAGGACGATTACCGGAGGGGCAATACTATTATTTAAGGAGTTAATATTTTTTTGTTTTTTTGAAAAAACAGCAGACATGTAAATAATAAGAACCAGCTTTGAAAATTCTGAAGGCTGAATCGAACGCGCACCAACTTGGAACCAGCTTTGAGCATTATTTGAGACACTCCCAAATATAAAAAGCAAAAACAGTGTAAAAAACATGCCCACTGTTATTAAAAGCAGGAAACGCCTTGCCTTCAGTTTCTTATAAGGAAAAATTGACACCAAGCCAAAAACAAAAAAAGCTGCCAGTACATGAAGCTTTTGTTTATTATAAAAATAACCACTTTCCATCTCATATCTCTGAACCGCTACAACTGAACTTGCACTGTAAATCATCATCAAACCAAACAAGCATAAAATTAAAAAAACGGCTGCCAGCGGGTAATCATACGATTTTAGCTTTCTTTTCCACATAAATACCTTCCATTCATGCGCTTTCCGAAAAGCGATACTCATTTAAGTTAAAAAAACTCAAACAGCTGTTTGAGTTTTCTGTCTGTTTAGCGATCGACGGACGCTTCGTGCAAAGCGGACAATTCTTGTTCAAGTGAACCCATCAACTCTTTGCCATCCGCTTCATCAACTAAGCCAAGACGTATGGCGAAATCTATTTCACGAGATAAGCCGAACATTTGCGTGTCAAGCACTTCCTCATAAAGAGGACATTGCGGCATCGTTAAGTTGTCCATTTGAACTTTAATGAGGCGCAAAATTTTTTCCGCATCCGCCTGCAACAGAGAGTAGGCTTTTTCCCGATGGTCTATTTTCATTTCAGATGCCATTTTTTCTCCCCCTGTCCCAAGAATGGAATCACTGTATACTAAAAGATTTTATCGTTAATACAAGCAATTTGCAAGGAATTTTAATATGCACACTGACAACGAGAATTTTTAACTGTATACTTATTTGTATAGAGCTTTATTAAAAAGGAGACGTTTGGTTATGGAGCAAATCATTCCAATTAAAGGGAAAGTAGGATTTACTGTAACACTCGATCCGGGTGTTTGGATTTTTGATGACCGCAGAATTGACCTTGATGAGTATTTTCTGCTGCCCGACCAGCCTGATATAAACGCAGACGAAGAATACACAAAAAGTATGTCCGCATTTTGGGAAAAAGAAATTCGTGAAGGCGCTACTTTCCCACCGACGATCAAATCAGAGAAAAAATACGAAAAAGAGAAAGTGCTTACAGGAACATTCGGTATCCCTCTTTCTCCATTTTTACAAAATGCCGAGCCTGTACAGGACGCTTCTTTGCTTGTTATTGAAACGCAAAATGGCGAGCACCCTTTTCCACTGGCAGTTGCTGATTCCCTGATAATGGCTTTTTCCCATAAGGGAAAACCTTTACGAGAAACTGGACCAGTTCATATTTTATTAAAAGACGGCTCAAATCGTGAACAGCCCATCACACATGTGACCGGCATTCGAGTTGAGTAATCAAAGCCTTCCAAACAGGAAGGCTTTGATGCCTTTCTCGCTTTTTTCTTTTCCAGCTCCACTCGCTGACATTGTGACCTTTCACCTTTTTACAACGGATGATTTTTTTTACATTCCTTCTTCTTTTAAAGCTTTCATCACTTGCTGGTCTAGTTTTTCGGCTGCCTGCAAATCATATGTTTTTTCATAGATGGGTTCTACAGCTATTTTTGATCCGTAAAACATCACATC
>JAPSKG010000254.1 GCA_031177795.1 Domibacillus sp. | reverse complement strand
AAAAAAGGTTGAAAATAATGATGTGCTGCATGTAACGGTTAACATGTCGACTTGCTTGCCGGCTTCTGTTTACAACGAAGTAAATGCCAAAACTTTTAAAGAGCGTTTTCAAAGCGGTACGCACATTGTAACTGTAAATATTAAAAGCGACTTAAAAGTGATTGTAAAAGTGACTTTTGGTTACGTAGGGGTTTCAGCGGAAGGGACGCCTCCATTATTTGAAATTATTGAAGATGGAGAAGGAAATTATCGTTCCGGGGATATGTTTAAAGAGTTTATCAAGCATTATGGAATGGAAGAAGATTTGGACGGGCAGTATTTTCAAGATAAAAACTTAATGCATGTGGATATTGGCGATGGGACCACCGAGCTAATTATCACAAAAGGATACGAATTAAAACATAGTGAAGGACTTGAATACGGGCTTGGTGTTGCGCTTGAATCTGTTGTGAGCATTTGGAAAGAGAAAAAATCGTATACGAGGCAAGATATTTCTGAAATTGTGAAATCATCCTCTCATGCGTTCAAAGAAGATATTCTTGCAGATTTAAATGGAGAGCCGTTAGAAAATTTATCATTTGATATTGCGGATGACGTACAAAGCTTTGTTGATAACATGCGTTCAAAAGAAATCCATGTTGTGGTTGTGTATGGGGGAGGGTCTATTTTATTAAAAGACCATTTATACGATAAATTGATGGGAATTGCGGAAGAAGAGCGCTTTAAGCTTCTTTGGATACCGGCTAAATACGCAGTTGATATGAATGTAAACGGATTAAATACCTTTAATTCTATTTACATGGAAGAGCTGGCAGCTGCAGTGAAATAAAAAGTGGTTAATACAAAAAAAGAGGAGTCCCCATGCGGTTCCTCTTTTTTGAAAAACAGGAGTTTTTTGCCTGTAAAAGGGGAGATCAGGATGCATGATTCTAGAAAGCCGACAATTCAAATAAAAACAGCGAGTCCCGCTTGCCCTGATATTGTTGGAAATTGGGCAATGGCGCAAAAAAATCCAAACGAGTCTGTTAAGTATTTAATTATTCAAATGGCGGCTTATTTTGGCCATGTAGATATATTTGATCCGGAAATTATTAGTGAGATGAATTCTATGATCAGCAACAGAGACACAATGAAAATAAAACCATTCCTAAAAAAAGAATATAAGACGGCACCTTATGTGGATAAAGCAAAAGCAGAAGATTTGCCCCCAAAAGCATCAGAAAAAGAAATTAAAACAAAAAAAAGACCAGGCACACGGCCTGGATCAGAACCAATTGGCAATGGCGATATTTTTGACAGGAAATTTCTTACCAGCTTGAGTTCAATGCTTAGCAGTGAAGAAGAAACAATTGAAGAATTAACTGCAAAAAAAACCAGCACAAAACCTAAAAGCAAGAAAGAAGAAATAAGTACACCAGAAAAAGGGAAAGCATTAGAATCAAAAGAAGCAAAAAGCAAAAAAGTGAAAACAAGAATTGCAGCACGACCAGGAACTGCGCCAAATATTATGCAGTGAAAAATTAAGAAAGAAAAATTTCTTTTGTCCAAAGCTGCGGAATATTTAATGAAAGCAGCAGCGGTTTATTTTTCAATTGTATGTGCAATGACAGCACCGAAAACAAGTGCCCAAAATGGAGCGCTGATATGGAAAAAAGACATGTTTGACAAAGCGATGATAAAGGTAATAAGTGCACTTAATCGATATTGACTGCTGGAAAACCCTGTATGTAAGCTGGATTGCAAAGCTCCTATTAAAGCAAGCCCGGCAATTAGTGAAACAAATGCTTCTGGCAGTGACAGAATAAAAGGGATGATCATCCAGGCAAATAAGCCAAACAGCAAAGTGGCAATTCCGGACACAACTGAAGCTACATACCGCTTTTGTATCGGGCCAGAATCTGGACTGGCACAGATGGCAGTCATCATTCCAGCAATATTAGCACTTTGCCCTCCAAAAAAACCGGCGGTAACAGAAAAAATGCCGCTAGCAGAAACGATTTTTCGAACGGGCGGTGCAAAATGAGAACTCTCCAGTGCGCTAAGGCCGGGTGCCGCGTCGTTGCTTAAGATAAGCAGAGAAAGAGGAAAGGCCAGTGCAACAAAGCCTTCCCAGGTAAACTCCGGCTTCTGTAAAGAAGGAAAGGAAAACATCATTTCGCCCAGCCCGCTGTCCAGATCTTGCGTTCCTAAAAGAACAAGAAAAGCCGCCAGAACAGCTAGAATAACAGGGGGAAATCGCTTGCTGTATTTTGTGCCAATCAAAAAAACGAGCAAGGC
Organism: Domibacillus sp.; assembly: GCA_031177795.1. Classification (GTDB taxonomy): domain Bacteria; phylum Bacillota; class Bacilli; order Bacillales; family Domibacillaceae; genus Domibacillus. The sequence continues at coordinate 815 of JAPSKG010000254.1, read as the reverse complement.
TGCTCCTCCTGCCAGCGGCAGTTCCTTCACTGAAGAAACAATTTGGACAACATACCCGGCCACAAGGCCCGCCAGCATGGAAGCAATAACTTCTTTTGGGACCCATTGAATTATTTTTGTGAAAAGATTAGATACACCGGCAAAATAAATAAGCATACCGGACAGTATATAGCCGCCAATTAATTGCGAATAAGAAAATTGGGAAGTGGCGGTTGCTAAAAAAGCTACTGCCGTAATGGAATGGCCGCCAGTAATCGGAATTTTATACAACAACGGCATTACAATCCCGAAAAGCCCTCCAAAAAAATAGACGGAGAACATCCAGTTAACTGTTTGGGAAGCTGTGAAACCGCCGGAAGCAGCTGCTTCTAAAATAATGACGGCGGGACCGGTCATAATTAGTGTGCTGGATATTAGGCCGGAAGAAATATTTTGACTGGTTATATCTTGAATAAGTCGGCTTTTCTTCTTTTTTGAAACTGTGTAATCTTCGCTTCGTTTTTTTAAAAAGTTGTTTGGCCATCCCATATAAACAAAGCCTCCTGTTTTGATTAATAGGTTACCTAATTTAAGCAAAGTAAAAATCTTTTTCTAAGTCTATTAAAAATTGAGTAATATACTTTTTTGTAAAATGTCTGTCATATGGTACCACATATTAGAAAAAACGAGTAATGAAAAAAGTGCGGAAGATCGTGAAATATACCATGATATCCGTCGGTTATGGCATAACAGCCAGTTTCTGCATACCAATCAGGGATGGGAAATCGCCTCTTGGCGAATTAAATAATAGCTGACGATAAAAGCTGGAATGTGAA
>JAPSKG010000019.1 GCA_031177795.1 Domibacillus sp. | reverse complement strand
CCATCAGCAAGCAGCTGGCTTAACAATTCCGCTCCGAAACCATATTTTTTTAGCCGGCATTGACTTGATCAAAGATGAGCATGGAGTATATAGAGTGCTAGAAGACAATTTGCGAAATCCCTCAGGCATGTCATATGTGTACCAAAATCGATACATGATGCAACAGGTTTGCCCGGAGTTTTTTTCTGAACATTCTTTAACTATGCTTGAACAAGAAATGGATCACTTGTATTCCGCGCTTATGGCCCATCGCCCGGAAAATATAAGCAAAACAGGAGAGCCCCGCGCCGTTTTATTAACACCGGGAATGTACAATTCTGCTTATTATGATCATGTTTTTTTAGCGAAGCGCTTGAACATTCCACTCGTTGAAGGACGAGATTTATTAGTTAAAAACCATATTGTTTATATGAAAACGATCCGCGGTTTAAAAAGAGTCGATATTATTTACCGCCGCATTGATGATGATTTCCTTGATCCGAAAGCTTTTCAACCAAATTCGAGCATAGGTGTTCCCGGGCTGCTTGAAGCTTACCGCCGGGGCAATGTTGCCATTGTTAATGGAATCGGCAATGGAGCAGCGGACGATAAAGCGATGTATGCATACGTCCCTGAAATGATTAAATATTATTTAAACGAAGAACCTATCATACCAAACGTAGAAACCTTTATTTTACGGGATCCAGAGCAGCGTGCCTGGGTGCTTGAACATCTTGGCGAGCTAGTAGTAAAAAATGTAGGAGCTTCCGGCGGCTATGATATGTTAATTGGCCCGCACGCATCCGAAGAAGAACTGATGATGTTCCGCGAAAAAATTATTGAAAACCCGAATCAATACATTGCACAGCCAACTATAAAACTTTCCCGGGCACCAGTTTATCAGGATGGCCGTTTTTACCCATGCCACGTTGACTTGCGCGTGTTTGTTATGAAAGGTGAAAAAATCCGCGTGTTTCCAGGCGGCCTTTCACGTGTGGCTCTGAAAGAAGGCTCCCTGGTTGTAAATTCTTCACAGGGCGGAGGAGCAAAAGATACATGGCTATTGAAGGAGGAATTGCAGCATGCTGAGCAGAGTAGCTGATTCACTGTACTGGATGTCTAGAAACTGTGAAAGAACAGAACACAATGCCCATATTCTAAGCATGCAGCTAATTAAAATGCTAGAAACATCCGAGCAGGAAATGGGTGAATTAAATGAATGGGAAACCTTGGTTGAAATTTGCTCAACCAAACATGACTTTTATTCTTATCATCCTTTTATTACCGTTGAAGGCGTGGTGAACTACTTAACATTCTCAAAAGAAAACATGAATTCCATGGTTAATACAGTGCAGTTTGCCCGAGAAAATGCCCGCATAACACGGGACAGCATTCCAAACGAATTATGGGAAGTTTGGAACGAATTTTATTTACATACAAAGGATATCCAAAGCAAGCAAGTTTGTTCCCTGAAAGATATTCACCACTTTTTAAATACAATTAAAAAAGCTTCTTTTACTGCAACAGGCGTAATAGATTCTTTAATGGAAAGAGACCTTCCCTACCATTTTATGAAAATAGGAAAATGGGTGGAAAGAGCGGAAAAAACTGCTTTAATTTTGCTTGTTTTTTTTCAGCGGGCCAGGCAAGAACAAAAAGCGGCTGCGGATGATTTTTTCTGGCGCTCTATTTTACAATTTGTAAATGGAGGAGATGCTTTTTTCAAACGTTTTTCTCCTATTATTAACCAGAAAAATGTTCTTCAGTTTCTCGTAACGGACCTGTCTTTCCCTCGCTCCATACGTTATTGCACAGAACACATCTGGGAAGCAGTCAAAGAGCTTGAACGAGGAAAAGTGTCTCATTACTCCTGGCAAATGTATGCCTTGCTCGATACAATGATGGCTGAGTTTACAGAAGATTTTGTTAAAAACCTGGCCGAAGAGGAAATCGAAGCTTTTTTAATTCAAACACTAAACCGATGCGTAGAATTTGGCAAAATCTTTTCCAATACTTATTATTTAATAGAGCGTGAACATAGTATATGAAAAGCAAAAACAACGCATCTGGAGAGTGAAAGCTTTATGAAATACGAAATTGTCCATACAAATACGTTCCGTTATGAAGACTACGTGGACCAGAGCATGAATCATATCCGGTTAAAACCGATGACTGATGAATGCCAGCATTTATTGTCCTATCAAATTCGTATTACCCCTTCTTCTATGACAAAAGAACACATTGACCTTTGGGGGAACACGGTGGAAAGCTTTTTAATTCCACAAAAACATAATTTGCTAGAGGTTCAAACCACCTCTGTTGTCAGCATACAACGGGCGCCTTTTATTCGGAGAATTGAGTATTCGCCAGAAATGCAGTCGATTTTTCACTCAAAGCTTTTTAAAGAACATTATCTTCCTTTTTTAAAAGGAACCATCTATACATCTCTTTTGCCTGATCAGCTTGATGAAGTTTTCAAAGCTGTTGGGGATATCGAAAACCCTGTTGAATTTTCGCTTGAATTAATGGGTTATTTGCATCGTGTGTTTACTTATGATACAACTGCCACGAATGTGAATACAACTGCCCAGGAAGCGTTCAGCTTAAAAAAAGGAGTTTGCCAGGATTATACTCATGTAATGCTTGGCTCGCTTAGAAAAAAAGGGATTCCTGCAAGGTATGTCAGCGGCTATTTATATGCAGGTGACAATTCTAGCTTTATTGGTGACGCTGCTTCTCACGCCTGGGTAGAAGTTATGGTGCCCGGTATTGGCTGGATTGGACTTGATCCGACCAATAATGCTGAAGCGCTGGAAAGTCATATCCGGATTGGAATCGGGCGTGACTATACGGATGTAAGCCCGCTTCAAGGAATTTACCGCGGTGGCAACCATACGCTTGATGTAAAGGTTAGTGTAAAAAAACTAAACTGCCCCTGATTATGATGAAACAAGCAGCTTTTATTGGAAAGCTGCTTGTTTTTATTTGTTTTTAATAAAAAAAGACTGCTTCCGAGGAAGCAGTCTTTTGTAGTCAGCTTGTTTTATTCAGTATGAATATCAAACGTAATGTCTTGATTCCGGTGGTCAATATAAGCAACGCTGAAAAAGCGGTCGTCTAATTTCTCACCTTCCGGAGTTTTAAATTTGTAATATGTTTTTTGCCGGTCTTTTCGGTCCGCCAAATAGCGGTCGGAAATCATATCGTAAAATTTAGATTCTTCACTGCACTTTATATGAAAGTGAGTGCCTTCGCCGAGTTTCAGCTCTTCTTCAAACAATTCGCCTTGTTTCCATTCACCATGTCCGTTTCTGTACACACACGTCATTTTGTTTGTTTTCATTGTTCAGCACCCCTTTCTTATTTGATATTTATATTCCCAGATTCCGAAAAAAAAAACCTCTTATTTGTCAGTAAATCTAACATTATATTCTTCAAACCAGAAGTGAACCTGGATAAAATAAGCGACCAGCTGCGGTCCCGTCATTAACTGCCCAAACCATGGCACGCGAAATGATGCTCCTCCTGTGTTTGCCATTTCCTCGAGTTTTTCCCTGGAGAAAAATTCAAGCAATGGAGAATTTGTTTCCAGCAGTTTTTTCAGTGTTCTTGAAACAGCTGCTGTGTAATCAGGATGATGTGTTTTTGGATAAGGGCTTTTTTTCCGGTAAAGCACTTCCATCGGCAAAACACCCTCAAGCGCTTTTCGCAAAATTCCTTTTTCTCGACCATCCGCCATTTTCATATCCCAGGGGATATTCCAAGCGTATTCAACAATCCGATGATCAGCAAATGGAACGCGCACTTCTAAACCTGCCCCCATACTCATTCGGTCTTTTCGTTCAAGAAGTGCCGTCATAAACGAAACCATATTCAAGTAAAAAAGTTCTCTCCGCTTTTGTTCCGCAGCTGTTTCACCGTCACATTGCGGGGTTTCATTCCGCAGCCACTCACTTTTTTCCTGAAGATATTCTTTTAACGAAAGAGTTTGCCGCCATTTATCATTTAGCAGCAATGCTTTATCTTCAATTGATGTAATCCATGGAAACCCATTGTCCTGCTGTTCACGGTGAAACCAGGGATATCCGCCAAATATTTCATCTGCACATTCTCCTGACAATCCCACAGTGAAATCTTGCTTAATTTCCTCGCAAAACCATAACAAAGATGAATCCACATCGGCCATTCCAGGGAGGTCGCGTGCGATCATTGCCTCTTTTAATTTAACTGCAAGCGTGTCATGATCAATAATTTTTGTGTGATGAACCGATCCAATGTGCTTCTGCATTTTTTCAATCCATGGCCTGTCTTCTCCGGGCTGAAACAAATTTTGCTTAAAAAAACGGCTGTTGTCTTCATACTCAATTGAATAAGTGTGGAGCGGCTGATCAAAAAAGTCTGATGCAAATGCACTAATGGCGCTAGAGTCAACTCCGCCTGATAAAAACGTGCAGACGGGCACATCTGCTGTTAACTGGCGCTGAACAGCGTCTTGAAGCAAATACCGGACATGCTCTGCTGTTTCATTTAAAGAATGGCGATGAACTTCACTTTTTACGTTCCAGTACCGCCATACACTCAGCCCGCTTTTTTTCAGTGTGAGTGCATGGGCTGGGCGAAGCTCATGTATTCCTTTAAATACCCCGTTGCCCGGTGTTCGCCCTGGGCCTAAAGCAAATAGTTCCATTAATCCCGACCGGTCAATTTCTGCTTGTACCTCCGGATGTGCAAGAATGGCTTTTAACTCGGAACCAAATAGAAAATGACCATTTTTTTCCGCATAAAAAAGAGGCTTTACTCCCAGTCTGTCACGGGCCATAAACAATTCCTGGCGCTGCTCATCCCACACACCAAACGCAAAAATCCCATTCAGCTTCGTTAAACAGTTTTCACGCCACTCAATAAATGCAGTTAATAGCACTTCTGTGTCAGAGTGCCCCTGGAACGTATATCCGCATTTAAGCAGTTCTTTTCGAATGTCTTCTGTATTGTAAAGCTCACCGTTATACACCATTGTATACGCACCGCGTGTCATTGGTTGAACGCCGCCCGCCGGATCGACAACGACCAGCCGCGTGTGCCCGAATGCCGCATGACGTGTGGTCCACACATTAAAGTCATCGGGCCCCCGCTTTTTCAGCGTGGCCGCCATTTTGCTGACCGTTTCTTTTTCATTTACCAGCTCTCGCTGAAAATGAATCAGGCCCGTTATGCCGCACATGTTCATCACCCTTTCCACTATTACCTTATTCATTATCCAAATAAATGATTACATAAAAAAACCCGGGCGCTTATCGCCCGGGTTTTCCGCTTTTATGTTGAGCCCTGGAAAAGGCTTTTTTATCTTTCATCTTTTTTAGCCACAATTTTTGCTTAACCCTGATTTTTTGCTAAGTTTTTCAAGAAAGTAGTTGCTTTACATCTTCTTCTAATTTTTCAGGAGCGGTTTGGGGAGCATATCGCTTCACGACCCGTCCGTTTTGATCAACTAAAAATTTAGTGAAATTCCATTTGATTTTATCAGAAAGAAGCCCTTTTTTTTCTTTTGTTAAAAACGTAAACAGCGGGTCTGCTTTTTCACCGTTTACATCAATTTTCGCAAATATGGGAAAAGTCACCCCATAATTCACTTCGCAAAAAGTTGTTGTTTCATCAATACTTTGAAATTCCTGGTTGCCAAACTGGGCACACGGGAATCCGAGCACCGTTAAGCCCTCTTTTTTATATTTTTCATATAGCGCTTGAAGTCCGGCAAATTGCGGCGTGAATCCGCATTTGCTTGCCGTATTAACAATAATTAGCGGCTTTCCTTCAAATTGCTTTAATGAAACTATTTCCCCGTCAGCTTTTTTTACTTTAAAATCATAAACACTTGTCATACGCTTCTCCTTTTTACTTAACAGTTAATTCAACATCTACATTGCCCTTTAATGCTTTTGAGTAAGGACAAAAATCATGTGCTTTATGTGCGTATTCTTCCGCTGTTTCCCGGTCAACCCCTTTTATGGATACATCAAGCTTGACGCCAAGCTTAAAACCGTTGTCTGCTTTATCAGAATAAAGAGCAACCGTTGCCGTTACTTCGCTGCTGTCATAGCTGACTTTTCCTTTTTCAAGCATTAGTTCCAATGCACTATTAAAGCAGGCGCTGTACCCTGCGGCAAAAAGCTGCTCAGGGTTTGTTGCTGTTGTTGTTTCGCCGCCAAGAGCTGCGGGTTTTGCGACATCCAGGTTAAAAATATTATCAGGTGAATGAACTTCCCCATTTCGTCCGCCTGTATTAATAATTGTAGTTTCGTAAAGTGGTTTCATTAAAAAATCTCCTTTTTCTTTTGTTTTTGTCTTTCATGGTTTCTAATATCGTCATGATCCTGCGTTTGGGAGAAACCAAATTCTAAATTTCTTTTTTCACTTTTCCCTTTTTTCATTGTTTTAAAGCAGCATTTGCTACTTTTATAAAAATGGGGCATTTTAAAAAAGCCGGTTTTTCATAAATAGAGGTGAAATTTTATTTACTGCTTTTTTCTTTTCAAAAAATTTATCGGGCATCTCTGTTACCCCATATTCAGAACAAATTGATTGAAAACTTCCACCTGCTCCGCTTCCTGTTAACACAATGCGCCACCCATTTTCCGTTTCAGCGCGGCGTATATCTCCAATTACAGTGCCAGCCGAGTTTGCAAAATCTTTGCCAAGTTCATAACGGACGACTTCTTCTTTTGTTTCATCATTGATCATTCGAACAAAAGCCTGGCTAACATCTTGAAATGTGCGCCGATCTGCTTGATGTAAAGCTGTGGCAATGACAATTTTGTCCACGTACGACGGAAGCATCGCCAGCTGGATATATAGCTCTTCATTATCTCCGCTGCCGGCACCTGTCTGGTTGTCATTTGATAATAGAATAGCTCCGTCAAAAGCTGTTAACTGATTGTAAAACACAACATCTTCATACGAACGCGCTTTGTTCGCTTTGTCTACGGGGATAGCCATTAAATCAAGATCAAAAAGAGAAGCGCTTCCATCCCATCCCAGGGCAACTTTAATTGATTGTTTTAATCGTCTCGGTCCCATGTAAATCCCCCTTTTTAATTGATCATACCAGCTGGCCTGCTGTATTTCAAAAAAGCATTGCAAAATACAATTGATAGTTTTAATGCAAAAAAGCTGTCCCTCAATGATTTCGAGACAGCTTTTTCGAAACTTATCTTGTGTTTGTTTCAAGCTCATTCAGCATTTGCTCTGCAATGGCACTGTAGCCAAGGCCGCTTGGATGAACGCCGTCATAAGATAAATTCTGCGGTTGTTCACCATTTATAACAGCCGTTGTGTCAACGACAACGGCGTAGTCAAGTTCTTCCGCCAGCTGGTAAAGCTTTACGTTCCACTTTGGCAAAAATTTGTCGGCCACTGTGTATAAGTCTGCTTTTTGGTCAAGGGGATTGTATAATTCGAGCAATAAAACTGTCGCCTCCGGATTTAATGTATGAACCCGGTTTAAAATTTCAGACAAATTTCCGTTAAATTCTGTTTGAAGAGTATCAAACGAACGGATAGCTTCGTAAAAACCTTCTTCAAAACCGAGGCGCAATATATCATTTCCGCCGATGTTAAGTGTAATGATATCAGCGGACTGAATTTGCCGGTCGAATTTCCCTGATTGGACAAGCGCGTTTAATTCACTGCTTGTTATTTCATTGATTCCTTCATTTTGAAAAAGGACTTTTTTTCGAATGTCTTTTTCAAGGCTTTCAGAAAAGGTTTTTACCAGGTTTTCTTTTGGGTTTGCCCCATAACCCTTAATAATAGAATCTCCCAGGGCCACATGGCGGAGTTCCGTTTTTTCACTATCACGAAAATAGTCAATATACGTTTCCGACTGTTCGCTTGCCAATGTGTGCTTTTCATCTTTCAACTGGTTAATCTGGTACTGCGGATAATACACCCAAATCGCAATGCCTGCCATACATGCTGCTATAAGACTGAGGATTGATGCGATTGCTTTCATGTTCCTTGCCTTCTTCCTCCTTCATGTTGTGAAATACCCACCATTATGACCTTGGAAGGCGTTTATTATACGCGTTTTTTTTTTGATTTTTCCCATTCTTTTTTTCTTAGTCCGACAATGAAAAAAACCAATTTTTCGCTTAAGCTTTTTTTTATTCATACCCATTTTTTGATAAATGAAGACGCAAAAGCTGCTGACAATTTGGAAAATGAGAAAAGCCCTGTTTTATTTGACAGGGAAAAACATCATTTAAAACGGTTGTTAACCTTGTATTCTTTTTTCTTTCAGCTACTCTGCGCATTTATCTAATAGCTTTTCTTTCATTGCTACCAGTTTTTATAACTTAATCTACAACGGAAAAGTGAAAAAACAATGAAATAGTTTAAAAAGGAGAGGAAGTTTTAAAAGGGGGAATTATTGACCGAACTTTGTGCATAGAAAATAAGCACCCTTGAGGATGCTTATTTTTTTTCATTCTCGTCTGTTAATTTAAAATGCCCATCCTGATTAACATCTACGTTGATACGGTCACATGCATTTAAATAACGCAGTATGGTAATAAAGCGCTCGGGGGTAATGCCTTTACTTTTCATTTCTTCACGCATTTCATCGTAAGAAGGAAGATCGCTTGTTTCTTTTTCTACTTTTAAAAAAGGTTCAAAATATCGTAAAACGGTTGCTGTTTCTTCCCTGCTAATTAAACTAAGGTTTTCAAACTCTTTGTCTAACGCTTCTTCAAATCCATGCAGTAAACCATATATATGACCGTTATCCACTTTATTGATACCATGTTGCTTTTGGATTTCGTATAGTTCACCAAACGCTTTTCCTAAAACCAGCTTTAAATTTTTATCCACCTTAGATCCTCCTTTTTCTTTATTTTTCACAGATAAAAGCAATTTATACTGCCTGCTTTTTTATATCACCGCTTCTGATAGATGAAACGTTTTGACAAAACAAAAGCTTTCCTTCTTTTTTAAACAAAGAAGGAAAGCTTTTTGAAGCTGAAAAACTCGATCGTTAGTTTAAATGGGATTTTTGCTTTATAAGCCATTCTTTTAAGTACGCTCTGGAAAAATAAATTTTTCCATCCAATTTAACAGAAGGAATATCTTCTTGTTTTTGAAAAAGCACCTTTGTTTCTTCTTTTGGCATGCTTATAAAACGATGCACTGCTTTTTCTTCCATTAATTCTGGCTTTTTTCTTTTTTTAAAATGGTCAAAAAATGTTTTCTCAGAAGGGTTTTTCCAGTTTTTCATTCCATCGCCAATAAAATAACCCGCCAGTGCAATTCCTATTCCTAAAAATAAGCTCATTGCTTGTCCTCCTTTACGATTTTGGAAATTTCGATTTGCTCTCCTATCCTATGAAAAAACCTTTTATATTATTTCTTTTTATAAAATTTTGCTTTTTGTTCATTTTTGCTTTGTCTTCTAGCATAAAATATATCAGTTACCTATTTATTGCTAGAATCTCTCAACTTTGTTACTGTTACTTTATCCTTAAAAATTTGTAATTTAATTCCTTCTATCCAATGTGCAAACTTTCCCTGCTAGTTAAGGAGGCTTTACTGATGTTTGAAAAAACCTCTATGTATCTTTTTACCTTTGTTACGCTTGCTATGGCTGTTATCTTAAATTATTTTTTTCCGTTCGCCGGCTTTTGGATATTTTTTTTACTTCCCATGTTTGGTGTTATCCTTCTTTACCCTAAATGGTCAACTGGCCATCTTTGCTTGCTGATTATGATTGCCATCCGGTATACAACTGAGTATGCAACTTTTTCAGGCAATATACCTCCTGGTTTTTTTAGCCGCTTGTTTACTACTTCTTTTGCTGCTTGGATTATATTAATTGTTGTAACATTTTTTATTTTGGAAATGAATCAATTATTCAACAAACATCAGCATCTTTCTTTAATCGATAATCTGACCCAGTCCTATAACCGCCGTTATCTTGAAATGTATTCGGAAAAATTGTTTGCTGATTGTAAAAATAAGAAACAGCCGCTGAGTGTTTTAATGTTTGATATTGACCATTTTAAATTGATCAATGATACGTATGGACACACCACTGGAGATATGGTTCTTAAAAAGCTAACATTTCTTATCCAAAATTCTATTCGGGAAACAGATACTTTAGTGCGGATAGGGGGGGAAGAATTTATTTTGCTTATGCCAGGCACATTGCGCCAAAGCGCCGAGGCAACAGCAGAAAAAATAAGAAAAAAAATTGAACTGAACGCGTTTGAAGAAAAAGGAGCTCAAATTCCTGTTACGATCAGCATCGGCCTCTTACAATACACAGATGAATCACTAGATCTTGTAATCGAAAAAGTGGATAAAGCTTTGTATCAAGCAAAGCATAATGGACGAAACCAAGTTTCTGTGTTCGTCAGCTGATCGGTTTGCTTTTTCTATTTTGTTTGACCTAATTTTTATACACAAACAAAAAAACGTGTGCAGACACGTTTTTTCTTTGTTCCATTTTTACTTTTACTTGAACCAGCCTTTTTCTTTTGATTGAGATATAGCTTCAATTCTATTTTTCACATGAAGCTTATCAAAAATAGTAGAGATATAATTGCGAACTGTCCCATTTTTTAAATTTAATTCCGATGCAATTTCCCCTGTATTTTTTCCTTCTGCCACCAGAGCGAGCACATCTTTTTCCCGATCGGTTAGCGGATTTTCTTCACTGTAAAAATCATCCATTAACTCGGGAGCATATACACGGCGCCCCGCCACAATGCTGCGGATGGAATTTGCCAGTTCTTCGCTCGGGCTGTCTTTTAGCAGATAACCGCCCACTTTCGCTTTTAAAGCCCGTTGAAAATAACCGGTTCGGGCAAAAGTAGTAAGGATAATGACTTTACAGCTTTCTTTTTTTAGTTCTTCAGCTGCTTCCAATCCTGTTTTTAGCGGCATTTCAATATCCATGATGCAAACATCCGGCTGCAGTTCTTGAACGAGCTTAATCGCTTCTTCTCCATTGGCTGCCTGTCCGACCACTTCCATGTCTTCTTCTAAGCTAAGAAGCGATCCGAGTGCACCGAGCAGCATTCTTTGGTCTTCTGCAATAACAATTCGAATCATCTCCGTACCTCCTCTTCACGTTGAATGACATCATTTGGCACTGTCATAATTAAGGTTGTGCCATTTCCATTTTCCAATTTTACTTCAAGTGTTCCATTCACAAACTCAAGTCTTTCCCGCATTCCCGGCAAACCGCTTCCTTTGCCAATATCCTGCCTGTTCATGCCAATCCCATCATCTTTCACGATCAATTGGATAGATTCACTTGTTTGCTCAATGCTGATATGGCAAGAAAACGCCTGGCTGTGCTTTACAATATTCGTTACGGCTTCTTTCATGCACATACTCAGCACATTTTCCATAAACAGCGACACTTTCTGAAGGTTAAATTCTTGATTGCCTGTGTATTCAATTTGTGCTGCTTTTAACATTTGCTGAACAAGCACAATTTCATCATTGATTCGTATGCCTCTCATGGAAGAAACCATGTTTCTCACTTCATTTAATGCTGTCCTGGCGGTTTGCTGGACATCTATTAATTCCTTTTTTGCTTTTTCTGGATCTTTCTCAATCAACTTGCGGGCTAAATCACTTTTCAGTCCTATTAATGAAAGTTTTTGCCCGAGCGTATCGTGTAAGTCACGGGCTATCCGCTGGCGCTCCTCTTGTTTAACAAATTCGGAAATTCGGTTGTTTGCCATTTGCAGCTCGGCTTCAAGCTTTTCTTGCTTTTTGCGGTTAAAGAGCGTAAATGGCAGCAAAATTACGCTAATAAACACAATAATGATAATGGGAATTTGCTGAATAAAAAGCGGATCCTGTACCAGCACCAAATTGTAGTTGATTGACGCAACAGTTCCAACTAAGTGAATCACATAAGCTGTAATAAACGCCGCCCGGTTGCGGATATTTCCATTGTAGTATGCAATGTAAAAAGAAAAATAAATAAACTGATATAAAATTGTCATCGTTACTGAAATGCCGACTAGCAAACAAATCCACAAATAAACAGGCCAGTTATTGGATAAAAAAGCAAAACGGAAACTAATAAAAAACAAAACAGTCAGCGCTATACCGACAACAATTTCAGTCGTAGAAGAAGACTGGAAAATAAAATAAAAAGGCAGAAAGCTTAAAATGCTCCAAATATAAGGAGACAGTCCGGAGCTTCGCTGCAGCATCATTAATCTTTTTTTCATACACAACCTTCTTTAGCTAAATTTTTTTTTATTTTAACATAAAAAGCCATGTTCCCGTTTAAATGGGAACATGGCTTTACAAAGTTAGTTGATCGCACTTCTTTTTTCAAGCGATCCATACGTTTTTTTCGCATCTTTAAACGTAATGAATTTTTCTTGTTTCTCATCCCATAAGCGGAACTTGACCGACTGTATACTCGTCCAAAGCGTAATAGTTGGAACGTTTTGAAGCGGTTCAGAATTTGTATGCGCTTCTTCTAGTTGATAGTTCGGCACACGCGGGCTTAAGTGATGCACATGGTGAAATCCGATGTTGCCTGTGATCCACTGCAGCGGCTTGGGCAGCTTGTAAAACGAGCTTCCTTCCACTGCCGCTTTTACGTAGCTCCAGTTTTCATCTTCTTCAAAATAAGAATCTTCAAATGTATGTTGCACGTAAAAAAGCCAAACACCCATTGCACCAGCGATCCAGAACATCGGACCATGCACAAGGAGAAATGCCTGCCAGCCAATCGCCCAGCTTACAAGAAGAGCGCTTGCCAGAATCAAAAAGTTTGTTAAATACGTGTTCATGCGCTCTTTTTTTCGCGCACCTTTTACATTAAAACGGTTTTTAATCAAAAACACCCAAATCGGTCCAATTACAAACATGACAAATGGATTGCGATATAAACGGTATGCCATGCGAGTTTTAAACGGCGCTGCGTAATATTCATTCACCGTCATCATCCACATGTCACCCGTGCCGCGTTTATCCAAATTAGAGCTTGTTGCATGGTGGACATTGTGGCTGTGCTGCCATTGGTCATACGGAAAAAATGTTAGAACACCTGCAATCGTGCCAACAATCCGGTTTACTTTCCGGTTTTTGAAAAAAGAATGGTGGCAGCAATCATGGAAAATAATAAAAATTCTTGTGATGAACCCGGCCCCAATCACGGCAAATCCAAGAGTTAAAAAGTAAGAAACAGATAAACTCTGATACGCCAGATACCAGATAATCAAAAACGGGACGATCGTATTAATTAATTGGAAAATGCTTTTTTTTGTGTTTGATTTTTCATAGGGAGCTACTTGTTTTCGTAAAATTTTCGTGTTTTCTTTGCTCATTTTTGTTCCCTCCGCTCAGTTGTACCCTTAGTATAGCGGAGGAAAAACAGGTTGTGCAGTAGCAAGCGTCATGCGCAAAATATGACAACTGTCATATTGTTTTTATTTCAGCATATAAATTATTTTTGCTGCCTCAGCGCGCGTGGCCATATCGCCTGGCTTAAATGTCTTTTCTGTTCCTTCCATCAATCCAAGCTGGTGCGCTTTTTGAATGGAGTTTTTTATAAAAGTTCGGTACTGGTTTGTATCTGTAAACGGTGTAGAACCGGAAAGCGAAATTTCCCCGTGTTGCTTTTCATAAGCGCGGATAAGCATAACCGCCATTTCAGCACGGGTAATCGGCCTGGACGGCGCAAATGTTTTTGACGATGTACCAACAACAATGCCTCCTTCATAAGCAGCGGCAATTTCTTGTTTTAACCGGCCTTTTACATCTGTAAACGGAGCTGCTTTTTCAGCTGTTAACTTTAGTGACCGGGCAAGGGCGCTCGCAAACTGGCCGCGTGTGATGGTTTCTTCCGGACCAAACTCCGTGCTTGTTTTTCCTTTGATAATTCCGGCCTCTGTTAGCTTTACAATAAAGTCATATGCCCAATGATCAGCTGGCACGTCAACAAATGGGCTGCTGGCTGTTTGTTTTTTGCTTAAATCAAGCTCAAAGATTCCAAACCCTTTTTCATCTATAGTACCCGTGTACGTAATATTATTTGTTTCTTTTGCCAGCTCTGCTGCTTTTGGATTAGACAAAAACGCAACAGTTGCTTTGGCTGGAGAAAAGGCCCAGTTCCGGTTAACAGTTGCATCAATTTCTTTAAATTCCATTACATAGTCCATCATGGCCTGGCGGTTTGAATCCGGCGCTTTTAAAATTGTATTGACCCCGCCCGGGTTCATTAACTTGCTGCCGGCTGCGCGATAGTCATTTGTCGCCACAACAAATTCCATTTTATCCGTCACTGTTTTCCCATTGAATTTCAAGTTTTTAATGCGGTTTGCACTTTCATTAATGAGATTTTGTCCTTTATCGTACTTAGGTAACGATGTTACATCAATTTCGTAGGTAACCCCATCAATTACATCAAAATTGTAGGTTGGAAAATCGCTGTTAATAAGAAACTGTTTTTCCTGCCTGGATGGATCAATTGTATTAAATTGGCCCGCCGACCACTCGAGCCATTCCTTTAACGCCGTCCCGTTTATTTTCACTGCATTTACTACATTGTTGTCGTATAAATATAAATCTGCAATGTTTTTCAATACAATTGTGCCTGACTGCACGGCTGTGTAATCTTCTGCCCCGCCGCGTCCTGCTTTAAACGGTGCTGCTGCTGAAAGCACTGGAAGGGTTTCATATTGCGTTCCTTTCAGCGCGTTTTTTACGTACCATGTTTGCGCCCGGTTTAAAATTTCCATCGCCGCATTATCCTGAACAAGGCTGAAATATGTATTTAAATCGCCGTTTAACTCGCCAACCGGTGTATCCATGTATTTAATAGTTGCTTCGTGTTCTGCTTTCACAGCACTGACAATGTTTTGGTCAACTTCCGCTGTTGTGTCACCCTCTGTAAGGGCCTTTAGCTTTGCTGCGGCACCTGTAACATCCCATTTTCCGTTTACTTTTTCTATCTTCAGGTCCACAAGGCCAATGTTGTTGCCCCAGGCACCCGGCATTACTGTTGCAACTCCATTGATTGTCCCATTTGTATTGTCAATTCCGTTTCCATCTGGAAAAAATGGTTTTACAGCATTAGGGAAGCTTAAATGTTGGTGTCCCGTTAAAATCGCGTCCACATCCGGAATTTTACTTAAATAATAAGAAGCGTTTTCCAAGCCTTCCGCAGAAAGCTTCATGGCACCGTTTTGATCATATTCAGCAATGCCTGAATGCGATAAAATCACTATAACGTCAGCGCCCGCTGCTTTCATTTGCGGCACGACCTTTTCCGCTGATTTTACTATGTCTTCTACAACAAGTTTTCCGGTTAAATGCTTGGCATCCCAGTTCATAATTCCCTGAGGCACAAAACCGGTAACACCGACTTTAATTTGATGTTTTTCACCGTCCGTATCCGTTACTTCCCGTTCTAAAATTTCAAAAGGGCTGAAATAAGGGTTGCCCTGTGCATCATAAACGTTGGCATTGACATATGGAAAATCAGCTCCTTTCAAAGCCATATTCATGTAATCAAGCCCATAATTAAACTCATGGTTCCCGACAGTTGCCCCATCGTAGCCTAGTTGGTTCATTGCTTTGTAAACTGGATGAATATATCCTTCTTTCATCAGTCCATTGTTGTACACATAGTCGCCAAGAGGGCTGCCCTGGATCAAGTCTCCATTATCAAAAAGCAAGCTGTTGTCTGCTTCGCTGCGCACTTGTTTAATTAAAGTGGCTGCTTTTGAAAAGCCGTACGCATTGGTTGAAGATCCTTTATAGTAATCATAGTTCATAATATTTGAATGAATATCAGTTGTTTCTACAATCCGCAAATTCACCGTGTCTTCTGCTGCTTGAGTTACTTGAGGCGCCAACAACCCTGCTGCAATAACTGTGCCCATAGCCAATGTTTTTTTCACTCTTTATCCCCCTGAAACAAATTTTTAATATAAAAAATCATAACATGACAAAAAGAAAAAACCTGGATATTTACAAACTCAATAAAAAAGTTTAACAGTTAAAAAATATTAAATCTTTCTTGAGAAAATCTCTTGCTGGAACGATTGCTAAAGTGGTCAACCGTTTTAATTATTACCTGTTTCATTCTCTTCAAACTTATGGTTATTTAAAACATATGAGGCGCATTTTTCAAATGAAATTGTTAACCCCGGATCTAGAAAAAACATACAATCAATAGCGGGTGCTTTTCAAAACTCCTTTGTTAACAATTTTTTTCTTTCGTAACATAAAAAAGCTTGAGGAAAACTTTCCTCAAGCTTTTTTACAGCAAATTAATTTGCAATTTCTCCTGATGCTATCTTTTTATCCAAAGCGCTAGTTATAATTTGTGCGAAAGAACTTTTTATCGGCAAAGCAAAATCTGCCTTGAAAATTGGCCTTTTTTAGCAATGCAACGGTCCTGAATAGTAAATCCTGCTTTCATGATCATCTCATCAATCGTATCAATTGTTACCACAACCACTTTTTCAGCAAAGCGCCGGGCATGAAAAAGAATATCCTGTTGTTCTTCCTTTGTCGCATGTGTATATAAATTATATGGCATATCAATGATTGCTACATCATAATTCGTGTTCACATCCGAAATAGGCCCGAGCACAACTTTGCCTGCAAGCCCGAAGTGCGCAAT
>JAPSKG010000253.1 GCA_031177795.1 Domibacillus sp. | reverse complement strand
TTTGATGCAACGATTTCTTCCGGTGTACTGACATTTGTTCAAGCAGCAACAATCGGGATTATTGGTTTATTGCTTTATGGGGTACTCATCCTCCTGCTGCTTTATTGCAGCACTTATTTTTATGCTTGGCGAAGGAGACGGGTGGACGTCTGGCAGAAAAAAAGATAACTAGGTTAAGAATAACTCTGTTAAGGATCAGTTTGATTTTCTTGCTCAACTAGCAGTTCAGGTTAAAAATTAAATGGATCTATTTAGGCAAAAATATTGACACTTTTTACGTATTATTGTTACTTTATGGATAATATATATTCTTATAGAGAAACTTATAGGAAAAGCCATTGGACCGACTGTTTTCAATAAGGATATTATCGTTCACTACATTAAAATAATAGGTGGGATAGTAAAATGGAAATTAAAAAACTAACAAGCGTCGATGAAATGAATCAATTTGTTCAGCAATCAGGCAAGCATTTGCTTTTAAAGCACAGTACAACGTGCCCAATCAGCGCGAAAGCTCATGAAGAATTTCAAACTTTTGTTAAGGATACAAACACGTCCGCTGCCATTGTACTAGTTATCGAAGATCGTCCTGTATCTAATCAAATTGCAGAAAGCTTCGGAATTAAGCATGAATCTCCGCAAGTTTTCTTGTTCGAAGACGGGGAAGTCCGCTGGAATACGTCTCACTGGAAAATTACAAGAGAGACGCTTAAGGAGGCGGTTGGTGAATGAGCAAACCCGTTATTGTGTATTCAACAGAAGGCTGTGTGGATTGCAGCTACGTAAAACAGCTGCTTAAAGAAGAAGGAATAGCGTTTGAAGTAAGAGATGTATTTGCAAGCGAGGAGTATCAAAAAGAAGTAGAAAAATTCGGTTTTATGGGTGTGCCGGTAACAGTAATTGGCGACCAAGCAGTAAAAGGTTTTACACCAGAACTAAAAGAGCTTATTTATAACGCTAAAAATTAAAAAAAGACTCTAATGGTCGCTTTGGCCTTTAGAGTCTTTTTTTGTTTGTTGTTTTTAAAGAAACCAAAAACTGTTTATATTGCTGCAGAAAAAGGGCGCTTTGATTTAAATGAACCAGGTGCCCTGCATCTGGAATTTCAACATACTGGACATGCGGAATAACATCAGCTAAATCATAGGTGCAACTTCGATATAAAGAATCATATTCCCCGCTAACCCACAGCAAAGGTTTTTGATATTTTTTTAAAACAGATTTTAAATCATACTGAAGACGAATGTGCAGTGATTGTTTGATGATGGATGGATGCAACAACAGCCCGTATTGTAAAAAAATTTCTTTTGATTTTAAATTGTAGGGGTTGGGCATTTGTTTTGTGTTTGGTTTTACTTTTTCCGCATAGTGTTCAAGCCAAATAAAGTAATCATCAATTGGTTCATTTAACGAATGCTGAAATTGATCAAACAAGAAAGAAGAATTGTTATAATGGCCCCCAATGTTACAAATGCTTAGCACCTTATCAGGGTATTGCGCTTCGAAGGCGTGGGCAATATAACAACCGAAACTTAAAGCGCAAAAATGAGCTTTAGTAATTTTAGCTTTTTTAAATACTGTTAAAAGCTGGTTAACTAAATTTTCTATCGTAAAATCAATAGCCGTGCCCAGGTCAGAGCCATGTCCTAAATAGTTATACGTAACCGTTTGATAATCGGCACTTAGTTTTTTAGCTTCATTTTTAAACACGTGTTGATTTCCCACCAATCCATGTAAAAAAATAATAGGTTCACCGTTACCTTGACTTGTTATATTCATTTTTCTCCTTCCTTTTTTCACCTGTCCCTCGGTACAGAATAAACTACCATTAAAATCATAGCTGATTTATTGTATGTTCTTTCAATAGCAGAAAGCATTTGATTCCAATCGAAAAAATTACGTAAAAAACCTGTATCTTCATATAAATCAAAGTTGCAAGTGAGGTAAGAATTTAATTGCAGTTCAACATTTACTAATAATCCTGGATGTCAGCCACTTTCTTTTATTCCTTATATGAAACATATATTCATATTAACAAATGTTTTGTTGACCATCAATGACCACTTTGTTATTCTGTAATTAACTTTTATTCATATTAAAAAACTATTGGCTTGATTTTATAGATATCAGCTCCGAAGTAAAGAAAAAAGGAGAAAAATGAAATGAAAGAAGCAATTTTTCAAATTTTAAAACGAAACATTCAAATAGTCCGTGATGAAGGCGGGCAAGATCTTGCATTAGCGGGTCCTATACAGCTGCCAGTTCAATTAAATGAAAAAACCGTTATTTTTCAGTGGTATACGTGGCTTTCTTTACAAGGGTTACCATCAGATAAAGAGGAATTATTAGAAGCTTTACCAAACGCGAATCTTGCATTTTCCCAACAATCTTCAGTTCTAGTTTATGGCGATTTTGCAAATGCGGATCAAGCTTTGATTCGATTCCACAGCATTTGCCATACGGGCGATATTTTCGGAAGCAAACGCTGTGATTGTGGTTTTCAATTGCAGCAGTCTCTCAACATGCTAGTAGATAACGGAAGTGGAGCTCTTTTTTACTTGGCCAATCATGAAGGGCGCGGCATCGGTTTATTCTCAAAATCATTAGCGTACTTGTTGCAAGAACAAGGATTTGACACCGTAGAAGCCAACGAACAATTAGGCTTTGAAGATGATCATCGTTCATATGAAGAAGCAATCCGCGTGCTTAAAACGTTTAGAGCTAAACCGGTAAGCCTTATTACAAACAATCCTAAAAAAATAACATCCTTGCGTGAAGCAGGAATGATTGTTGATCGAGCAGTGCCGTTATGGGGTGATGTATCGGACTATAATGAAAAGTATTTACAAACAAAAATTGAAAAATCAGGACATATGAAAGGCTTAGAAACAGTGGCTTTTTAATAAAAGCCAAAAAGCAAGATGAAAAGGGGATGAACATGCATCTACAGGCGGATGTTTGTATTGTTGGCGGCGGGCCAGCGGGCACTTTGCTAGGTTATATACTTGCCAAAAGCGGAGTATCCACAATCGTCCTGGAACGCTCGCGTGGAGAAAACAGAGAATTTAGAGGAGAACATATTACTTCTGAAACCGAGCTTCTTTTAAAACAACACCATCTATTTGAAAAAGT
>JAPSKG010000252.1 GCA_031177795.1 Domibacillus sp. | reverse complement strand
TTTTTAATTGCTTTTGTAAGCAAATTTAAGGCTTTTCCTTCTTTGAAATCATGCAAGATTGGCAGCTGCAAAGGAGGACCGCTTACTGGCTCGCTTAAAATTGCTCCATTTTGAAGAACTGGGTACAAGCTGCCTTTTCGCGCTGCGTAAGCAATTTCTTTTTCTTCTACTACGGTAACCAGTAAATCATTGGGAAAACCTGTGGTGATGCTCGCTTTTTTAATCCGATCGTCCTTTAATAACGCTTGTTCCGCATTGTTTTTTCCAGCGGCCCAAATACTTACACCGGTTTTTAAACCGCTTTGGCTTAAAATTTCCTGCTTTGTCATTAAGCTGTTGCCTTTCACATGAATTTCTGCTACTTTGCTTAGCGATGACTGTAAATAAACAACAAGCAAAACAAGAAAAAAGAATGTAGACAATAAAAAAAGAAGGCGCCGATTTGTTTTCTTTTTTCTTATTTGTTTTAGTTTCGGAATTCGGTCTTCAATTGAAATCACTTTATGCTTTGTCATGTTCACACCTCTGTCCATTTAATGGACTCTGGCTAGTTCAACTTATGGCTGCAAGCTTTGCTTGGTCCTCTTTTAAGATGAACGGCCGCCTTTTCTTGTTAAATCAACCATCACATTATAAAGAAGGTCTGCTGCATTACGAATTCCAAGGCGCTTCGACTCCTCTTTCATTTTTTCCAGCTCTAATTGGTTCATCAAAACAGCATCCAGCTCTTTTACGAGTGAGTTTGCATTCAAATCTTTTTCAAGAAGCATAACAGCGGCTTTTTTACTTGTAAGTGACAAAGCGTTTTTTTCCTGATGATTGTTTGTTACATACGGACTTGGGATTAAGATAGACGGAATACCCAGAGCGGTTAGTTCTGCCAGCGTTGTAGCTCCGGCTCTTGCCACTACAAGGTCGGATGCAGCAAGAACTTCAGGCATGTTATGAATAAATGGTTCTACCGCTACGTTTTCAGGTTTTCCTGCTTTTTGCAACATAGCTGTTACGCCATCGTAATGCACATCACCTGTAACATAAAGAACTTGATATTTCCGGCTGGCAAACTCGTTTAGCGCTCCGACTACAGCATCGTTTATTGGACGTGCCCCGCGGCTTCCGCCAAAAATCAAGACTGTCTTGGCTTCCGGATTTAAACCAAATTGCTTTAATACATCCGGGTTGTTTGCTTTTATTACTTCAGAAGCCCGGGGGTTTCCAGTCAAAACTGTTTTCCCAGCTGGAAAGTACGCTTTCGCTTCTTCAAAGCATACGGCTACTTTGTCTACATATTTACTTAAAAACTTATTTGTAAGCCCTGGCACACTGTTTTGTTCATGTACGATAGACGGAATGCCCATCTTGGCAGCTGCATAAACAACTGGGCCACAAACATAGCCGCCCGTTCCAATTACTACATCTGGCTTAAATTCTTTCAGCATTTTTTTGCATTCAGCAACGCCTTTTAAAAAGCGCATAACCGTTTTTACATTTTCAAGTGAAACTGCCCGGCGAAAGCCTGTGATGTTAATAGACTTAAATGGAATGCCTTCACGTGTCACAAGCTTGGATTCCAATCCTTTTTCTGTTCCAATATATAAAAAAGATGTTTCCGGATGTTTCGTTTTAATCATTCGAATAAGTGCGAGTGCAGGATAGATATGCCCTCCTGTTCCTCCGCCGCTGACGACTATTTTCAATTAGTTCACCTCTATAACTCTTCTAGCAGCTCCAAGTGGTTCAAAGTAGCTGTTTAATGCATTCTCATCTTAAATCAATGTGCCCTGAGAATCAAACATTATCTTAAAAAAAAACGGGGAATTTTGTTTTTATTTACCGCATATGCCGGCTGGCACTTAATACAATTCCTGCTGCTGCTAGAGTCATTGTTAACGAAGATCCTCCATAACTTAAAAAAGGCAATGTTACACCCGTTACAGGCAGCAAGCCGGTTACCACCCCAAGGTTGATAAAAGACTGGAGGCTGATCATTCCTGTCATTCCAAAAACAAGCAAAGCTCCAAACGGCTCGTCTATCCTCATGGCAATGTATATACCGCGCCATATGAGCAAAAAAAACAAGACAATAATACATAAAGCACCTAGAAACCCGGTTTCTTCTGACCAAATAGCAAAAATAAAATCTGTTTGCGGTTCCGGCAAATAATAATATTTTTGCCTGCTTTCTCCGTACCCGTGTCCAAAAAGCCCCCCCGGACCAACGGCGTAAAGAGACTGTATAATTTGAAAACCGCTTCCAAGCGGATCAGACCATGGATCGAGATAAGCAGTAATCCGCTTCATCCGATATGGAGCTGATAAAATTAATAATACAAGACCCACTATCGCTGAAATGCCAATCGTTAAAAAAAACCGGATTGGCGCTCCCGCACTAAACAGCAGAAGAAAAGCTGTCCCCCCCATAACTGCTGCCGTTCCAAGATCCGGCTGCAGCATGATAAGCCCAAAAGCCGTTCCAATAACAAGAAGCGGTACAAACAATCCTTTCCAAAACAAATGAATAACCGTTTTTCTTTTTGAAAGGGATGCAGACAAATAAAAGATCAGCGCCATTTTCATTAGCTCAGAAGGCTGAAATGATAATGAACCGACCCCTATCCAGCTTTGCGAACCGTTTCTCACCATTCCAATTCCCGGTATCAAAACAGCAAGCAGCAAAAAAAATGAAATAAGCAATATAATTTTTGAATAATCTCTCCAAATTGTGTAATGAATACGAGAGCAAACACCTAGTACCAAAAATCCAATTACAGCAAAAACAGCTTGTCTTTCAACAAAATAAAAAGCATTTTCATAATTAAACCGTCCCCATACTTCCCCGGCGCTCGCGACCATAAACAGACCACTTAAAGTAAGCAGTAACACGAGCAGCAAAAAAATTTTATCTGTCGCTTGTCTGTAAACGGCTCAGCACTCCCTTCTAACGCATTAAAAAAGCCGGAGCCATTCTCCGGCTCCGGCTCTTTCTTATAAGTTATTCACACAATTGATAAATATGTCACCGCGTTCTTCAAATGTTTTGTATTGGTCCCAGCTTGCACAAGCAGGCGACAACAAAACTACGTCTCCTTTGGCCGATAAAGAAACAGCTTTTTGAACAGCATCGTCCATATAATCCGCTTTTTCAAACAAAGGAATCCC
>JAPSKG010000018.1 GCA_031177795.1 Domibacillus sp. | reverse complement strand
CCTGAAGCAACAATGTTTCGTGCTGCTTCTGCTACGGCAATTTTACCGCCTGTTTTTGGATCAAGGTAAATATAGCGGGAATTACAATCTGTTGTCATAGCCAAAGCTTTGTTTGTGCCGCGAAGGCGAATGACTGCAGCATCAGATCCCGGTGCCACCACTGTGTTTGTGCGTACTTGGTAATCATACTGATCATAAACCCACTCTTTGCTTGCAACTGTTGGCTGCTGAAGAAGCTTTACAAGTGTTTCTTTATAATCAGAAACTTCCGGTGTTGTTTGCTCCATAGCCTGGAAGTCACGGAAATACTGTGGTTCTTCTGATGGCTTATGGTAAACTGGCGCATCTTCTGCAAGTGCATCAACTGGCACTTCAGCTGCTACTTCACCTTTATGGATAAGACGAAGCATTTTGTCGTCTGTTACAACGCCTACAGATGCTGCTTCAAGACCGTATTTTGAGAATAAATCTTCAATCTCTTTTTCACGGCCTTTTTTCACAACAATAAGCATGCGTTCTTGTGACTCAGAAAGCATCATCTCATAAGGTGTCATGCCTGTTTCACGTTGAGGAATTAAATCCAAATTCATTTCCATCCCAGAACCGGATTTTGATGCCATCTCAGCTGATGAACTTGTAAGGCCAGCTGCACCCATATCTTGAATGCCGATAAGGGCATCGTTATGAATTAATTCAAGGCAAGCTTCAAGAAGAAGTTTTTCCATGAATGGATCTCCTACTTGAACAGCCGGGCGTTTTTCTTCAGAGCTTTCACTTAACTCTTCAGAAGCAAATGTTGCACCGTGAATGCCATCACGGCCTGTTTTGGCTCCTACGTACATAACTGTATTGCCTACGCCTTTTGCCTGGCCTTTTTGAATGTCTTTATGGTCAATTAAACCCACGCACATTGCATTAACAAGCGGATTTCCTTCATAAGAAGGGTCAAATTGAATTTCGCCGCCCACTGTTGGAATACCGATACAGTTTCCATAACCGGCGATTCCTGCTACAACTTCTTCAAACAAATATTTCACACGCGGTGTTTCAAGTTCACCAAAGCGAAGAGAGTTTAAAATCGCAACAGGACGCGCGCCCATTGAGAAAACATCACGGATAATACCGCCAACACCGGTTGCAGCTCCCTGATATGGCTCGATAGCAGATGGATGGTTATGGCTCTCAATTTTAAATACAACAGCTTGATTATCACCAATATCAACGATGCCGGCACCTTCGCCAGGTCCCTGAAGAACGTGGTCTCCTTTTGTTGGGAATCGGCTCAAAACTGGTTTTGAGTTTTTGTAGCTGCAGTGTTCAGACCACATAACGGAAAACAATCCAGTTTCCGCGTAGTTTGGCAGACGGCCAAGAATTTCTTCGACTTTGCCGAATTCTTCGTCCGTCAAGCCCATCGTACGATACAGCTTTTCATCTTTAATTTGCTGTGGATTTGGTTCAAGCTTTAACGACATGAGAGTCCCTCCAGTGTTTCACAATTGATTGGAAAAGTTTAAGTCCGTCTGCGCTGCCTAACAAATTGTCAACCGCGCGCTCCGGGTGCGGCATCATGCCGAGTACGTTGCCTTTTTCGTTTGTAATGCCTGCGATATCTGAAAGGCTTCCGTTTACATCGCTTGCATACGTGAATGCAATTTGATTATTTGCTTGAAGCTTCGCAAGTGTTTCCTCATCGCAGTAGTAGTTTCCTTCTCCGTGCGCGATTGGAATATTGATTTTTTCGCCTTTTTCATATAAAGACGTAAACATTGTTTCGTTATTTACAACCGACAATTCAACTGTGCGGCACAGAAATTTCAAGTTTTTATTACGAAGCATTGCGCCTGGAAGAAGACCAGATTCAAGAAGGATTTGGAATCCGTTGCAAACGCCAAGAACTGGCTTGCCCGCTTCTGCTGCTTTTTTCACGGCTGCCATTACTTTTGACATGTGGGCAATAGCGCCTGAACGCAAGTAATCGCCATATGAAAAGCCGCCTGGAAGCAAAATACCGTCATATTGGTCAAGGTTATCTGCATCATGCCAGACTAAATCAACTTGCTCGCCGAGTTCGTCTTTTACCGCATGGTACATATCTACATCACAGTTTGATCCTGGAAATACGATGACTGCAAATTTCACTGTTTCGCACTCTCCTCGATTTCATATCGGTAATCTTCAATAACCGGGTTAGACAAAAGCTTTTCACATACTTCTTTTACTGTTCCCTCTACATCTGTTACTGAATCGTCAAATTGAAGCTCCATGTATTTACCAATGCGAACATCTTCTACACCCTGGTATCCAAGGCTTGATAATGACTGCTGAACAGCTTTTCCTTGCGGATCCAATACACTTTCGCGAAGTGTTACATAAACTTTTACTTTATACATTATAGAGTTCCTCCAAGTCGATTGTAGATTTCTGTATATGCTTCTGTTAAACCGCCAAGGTCGCGGCGGAAAAGATCTTTATCAAGTTTGCGGTTTGTGCCTTTTTCCCATAAACGGCATGTATCCGGTGAAATTTCATCTGCCAGCAAAATGCTGCCATCTTTTTGGCGGCCAAACTCAATTTTAAAGTCCACCAAATCAATATTCATCTCTGCAAACAGCGGAACAAGTACTTCGTTAACGCGAAGTGCTTCTTTTTTCAGCGTTTGCACTTCTTCAGGTGTTGCCACATCCAATATTTTAATGTGATCTTCTGTTAAAAGCGGATCACCCAGGTCGTCGTCTTTAAAATAAAATTCAACAACGGGTTCATTGAAGCGAACGCCTTCTTCAAAACCGAGGCGCTTGGCAATGCTGCCGGCCGCTACATTGCGAACAACAACTTCCAGCGGGATAATGCTGACATGCTTGACAAGCTGCTCGTTTTCAGACAGCTGTTTGACAAAATGAGATTCAATCCCTTTTTCAGCAAGTTTTTCAAACAAAAGACCAGTAATTAAATTGTTTAATCGGCCTTTGCCGTCAATTTCAGCTTTTTTCTCGCCGTTAAAAGCTGTAGCTGAGTTTTTATATTCAATCCAGACAATATCTTCCTGGTCTGTAGCATAAATGCGTTTTGCTTTTCCTTCATACAGCTGTTCGCCTTTGATCATGGTTTTGTTCCTCCCGGTTCGAAATGCGCTTTTTAGTTTAAGCCGATGCGGTCAAAAATCGTATCAACGTGTTTTAAATGATAGTTGTAATCGAAGCAGTCCGCAATTTCTTCCGGCGTAAGTTTTGACGTGATTGTTTCGTCCGCTTCTACAAGTGTGCGGAACTGTACTTGTTTGTCCCATGCTTCCATGGCACGCGGTTGTACAGTGTCATATGCTGCTTCACGCGCCATTCCTTTGTCGATCAAAGCAAGAAGAACACGCTGTGAATAAATCAAGCCAAGAGTGCGATCCATGTTGCGTTTCATGTTTTCCGGGAATACAGTCAAGTTTTTCACGATGTTGCCAAAACGGTTTAACATGTAGTTAAGCGCAATCGTTGCATCCGGCAAAATCACGCGCTCAGCAGATGAATGCGAAATATCGCGTTCATGCCATAACGATACGTTTTCATAAGCTGTAACCATATGGCCGCGAATCACGCGTGCAAGTCCAACCATGTTTTCAGAGCCGATCGGGTTGCGTTTATGAGGCATTGCTGATGAGCCTTTTTGTCCTTTTGCGAAAAATTCTTCTACTTCACGTGTTTCTGATTTTTGCAAACCGCGAACTTCCGTTGCAAATTTTTCGATAGAAGCAGCTACAAGAGCAAGAGTTGCCATGTAGTGGGCATGACGGTCACGCTGAAGCGTCTGCGTTGAAACCGGTGCTGGCTTTGTGCCAAGCTTTTCGCAAACATACTTTTCTACAAACGGATCAATGTTTGCGTATGTTCCGACGGCGCCTGAAATCTTTCCGTATTGAACCGTTTCTGCTGCATCATTAAAGCGCTCAAGATTCCGTTTCATTTCTTCATACCAAAGCGCCATTTTCAAACCAAATGTAGTTGGCTCAGCATGTACCCCATGTGTGCGTCCCATCATAACTGTGTGTTTATGTTCAATTGCTTTGTTACGGAGGATTTCAATAAAGTTTTCAATGTCTTTACGCAAAATGTCGTTCGCTTGTTTTAACAAATAAGAAAGCGCAGTATCAACAACATCTGTAGAAGTTAAGCCGTAATGTACCCATTTACGCTCTTCGCCAAGCGTTTCAGATACGGCACGTGTAAATGCAACAACATCATGGCGTGTTTCAAGTTCAATTTCATTAATGCGGTCAATATCAAAGCTTGCATTTTCACGAAGCTTTTTCACATCTTCTTTTGGAATTTCGCCAAGTTCTGACCAAGCTTCACAAGCAAGGATTTCAACTTCAAGCCACGCTTTAAATTTGTTTTCTTCTGTCCAAATACTGCCCATTTCTGGTCTTGTATAACGTTCGATCATTTTCTTATCCTCCGATTTGTTTGCGTATTAGTTTGTCCAGATCTTGCTTTCATCTATGTCTTTCAGCGCTTTTTCGACTGTATCAGCTAAAATTGTCACATGTCCCATTTTGCGCTTTTCTTTTGCTTCATCTTTGCCGTATAGGTGAATGGACCATTCCGGCTTTTCTGGGATAGCTTGTATAACACCTTTCACATGCTCACCAAGAACATTTACCATAACAGACGGCTTTAACAACTCTGTGCTTTTCAACGGCCAGTTGCAAATTGCACGAATATGCTGTCCAAACTGGGAGATTCCGCATGCTTCAATGGTGTAATGGCCCGAGTTATGAGGCCGTGGAGCAAGCTCATTAATGTAAATTTCCCCGTTATGTCCCACAAACATTTCTACTGCAAGCGTGCCGACCAACGATAAAGCTGAAGCAATTTGTTCTGCCGCTTTTTGCGCTTCTTGCTTTGTTTGTTCAGAAATCCGCGCTGGCACAATGGATTCATGCAAAATGTTGTTTACATGAATGTTTTCAGCTAAAGGGAAATACGCTGTTTCCCCTTCTGGATTGCGCGTAACAATAACAGAAATTTCTTTTTCAAATGGAACCCACTGCTCAAGAACGCATTCTCCATGCTGTAAAAGCGCCGCTGCTTCATCCGCTTGCTCTACTTCTTTTAATACAAACTGCCCTTTTCCGTCATAGCCGCCACGTGCTGTTTTTAATACCGCCGGCAAGCCTAGCTTTTCAATGCCTTGACTTAAATCGCTTTTGGTTCGAACCACGTGGTAAGGAGCTACCGGCACACCTGCATTTGTAATTGTTTCTTTTTCATAAATACGATTTTGAGTAATGCGGATCAATTCTGCTCCTTGAGGAATATAAGCAGTTTCCATTAATTCTTTTAAACCTTCGTAATCAATGTTTTCAAATTCATAGGTAATAACGTCACTCACATCTGAAAGTTGTTTTAAGGCATTTTTGTCATTATAAGGCGCCTGGATCACAACATCCGCTACTTGCGCGCAGGGAGCGTCTTCGGCCGGTTCTAGAACCGCAATGCGAAAACCTGCTTCTTTAGCTGCAAGTGCCATCATCCGGCCAAGCTGTCCGCCGCCAATAATGCCAATTGTTTTTCCCGGTTCAATAATTGTTCTAGCCAAGTTGATCACTGCTCCCGAGAACTGTTTTTTCTGTTTCTTTTCGGCGATTATCTAATTTTTCAGCAACTTTTGCGTCAGCAATCGACAAAATTTGCGCAGCAAGCAGTCCTGCGTTTGTTGCGCCCGCTTTACCGATCGCTGTTGTCGCTACTGGAACGCCTCCTGGCATTTGTACAATAGACAAAAGAGAATCAAGCCCGTTTAATGCTTTTGACTGAACTGGAACGCCAATCACTGGCAATGTTGTTTTTGCCGCTGTCATGCCTGGCAAATGAGCTGCACCGCCCGCACCGGCAATGATTACTTTAATTCCCCGCTCACGAGCAGACTCGGCATATTCAAACATTAAGTCCGGTGTACGATGTGCTGAAACAACACGCTTTTCATACGGAATTTCGAGTTCATCAAGCACGTCACATGCATGTTTCATCGTTTCCCAATCTGATGTGCTGCCCATAATAACGCCAACTTCAATCGTCATACTGATCCTCCAATGTGAGATAATTTTACATAAAAAAACGGACAGACCGCTTTCCCCGGTAAACAGGAGAAAGCGATTCGTCCGCAGCCGATCGTGATTCCGAATGCTTTCACCCATAGTCGGCCATTTATGGCAGCCGGTAGAAACTTGCAGGCCATATCCCCGCGATTATATGAGGTGCTTTATTGTCATCTACATATTAACAACCGGAAGAAGGGGTTGTCAATAAAAAATCGAACGATATTTCTAACTTATATTTTAATGTTCGTATTTACGTCATTATTTTTCCTTCAAAGATAATTTCACGGCCAATTGGGACATGAATTGTCTCTCCATTTTCTTTCCTTTCTTCAAAAATAGGTTTTTCAATGCGCCGTACTGGCATGTACCCTTCTTTGTTCATTCGGCCCAGGCAGTCATCAATTGTCTCATTTTTTTCTACGCGAAAGTTCTTTTTTTTGCTCATCTCATCAGCTTTCCTTTTCGTACTGCTTTCACCCAAAAGCCGCCGTGAATTGTTTTAGGTTCATAAGCGATAATAAACGCTTTCGGATCCAGCTCTTTTATTTTGGCATATAACTTTAATTCATATTTACGCGGTGTTAAAATTTGCAGCGCCATCCGGTCGCCTTCTAAACCATTGGCCGCCCAGTTTGTTACACCGTATCCTTCAGCACGCAAAGCTTGCGGTAGATCTTTATCGTATTCTTTTGTAATAACATTCACAGTAATGTAACCAAGTGCCAGTTTTTCTTCTATTTTCATCCCCACAATGACGCCGATCCCGTATCCGACTGCGTAAGCAATCAGGTTTTGAATTTCATTTAAGTTATCGAGCACCAGCCCAAGACCAACTACGTAAATAACAACTTCAATGGTGCTGACGAAAGCAGCGGTGTACCGGTAGCCTTTTAAGGTTAAAATCATGCGGATTGTGAAAAATGAAACATATACAATGTTAATCAGCAAAATAATGATAACCATAAAAATGGCGTTATCCATTTTTAAACATCACCCCTCTTTGACGGCAGTGTACCATACATAAGCCAATTAAAAAAGTCTCAGCTGACAAGTCAGCTGAGACGTGTTGTTTCTTATTTAATAGTGATGACGTTTTCGTCGCCGTTTTTCACAGCGCCCGGCTTGTCAATCGTTACAGACTCGCCTTCAGAAAGATTCGTAAAAATAATTGGCGTAATGGTTGAAGTAGCATTTTTTGCAATAAAATCAAGATCCACTTTTAACAGCGGCTGTCCAGCTTTTACTTGATCGCCTTCAGCAACAAGTGCTTCAAACCCTTCACCGTTTAATTTAACTGTATCAATCCCAAAATGGATCAGCACTTCACGGCCACTGTCCGCTGCAATGCCAATTGCGTGTTTTGTCGGGAAAACGTTAATGATTTTGCCGTCTACTGGTGATACAACCGTTCCATCTGCCGGTTTAATCGCAAAGCCGTCACCCATCATTTTGCCGGAGAACACAGGATCCGGTACTTCTGTGATCGAAAGCAGTTCTCCTGTTATTGGCGCAACAATTTTGTCTTGTACTTTATTGCGCAATGCAGCTGGTGCTGCAAGCTCTACTTCTTTTTGTACTTCTTGATCTTCTTTTACTGCTGTTGGGCGGGGTTTGCCGCCTTTCATAATGTCTGCCATTTGATGGCGAAGACTATCTGACTTAGGTCCGAAAATTGCTTGAATATTGTTGCCGACTTCTAGAACACCGGCCGCACCAAGTTGTTTTAAACGTTTTTTATCTACATTGCCAATGTCATTAACCGCTACACGAAGACGCGTAATGCAAGCATCCAGATTGGAAATGTTTTCTTTTCCGCCCATTGCTTCCAAAATTTCATATGGAAGTTCGCCAGCTGTCGCTGCCGGTCCTTCCTCGTCTTCTCCTTCTTCCTCACGCCCTGGAGTTCCCAGGTTAAACTTGCGGATAGCAAAACGGAATCCGAAATAGTAAATAACAGCGAATACCAGGCCGACTGGAATAACAATCCATGCATTTGTTTGTGGATTTAACAATCCAAATAGCGTGTAGTCAATCAAGCCGCCGGAGAATGTCATACCGATTTTAACATCAAGCAAGCTCATTGTCATAAATGAAAGACCTGCGAAAATGGCATGTACCGCAAACAATATTGGAGCTACGAATAAAAATGAGAATTCAAGCGGCTCTGTAATACCTGTTAAAAACGTTGTGAGCGCAGCAGAACCCATAAGGCCAGCAACAACTTTTTTACGTTCCGGACGGGCTTCGTGGTAAATGGCCAGTGCTGCAGCCGGAAGACCGAACATCATAAATGGATATTTACCAGTCATAAATGTCCCGGCAGTCAGGTTTTGTACACCATCTTTAATTTGCGCCATGAAAATTGCCTGGTCACCACGGACAATTTCACCGGCAGCATTTTTGTACTGTCCAAATTCAAACCAAAACGGAGAATAGAAAATGTGGTGCAAGCCAAATGGAATCAAGCTTCGTTCAATAACACCAAAAATAAATGCTGATATTGCCAGGTTACCGCCTAAAAGAAAGCGTGAGAAGGCATCGAGGCCATTTTGAACCGGAGGCCAAACTACAATTAACAAAAGACCCATTGCAACAGCTGCTACTGCCGTTGCAATTGGAACAAAACGCTTACCTGCAAAGAAACCAAGATAAGACGGCAATTCAATGTTAAAGAATTTATTGTACATATAAGCTGCAATCGCACCCATGATAATCCCGCCAAACACTCCTGTTTGCAAAGATGGGATACCCAAGATAAGTGCATATGCCGGATCTCCGCCTTCAATTACAGAAATTCTGTCAAGACCAAGAGCGGTACCCATTGTAGCGTTCATAATCAAATAACCAACAAGAGCTGCAAGACCGGCAACACCGTCTCCTCCAGCAAGGCCAATGGCTACCCCTAATGCAAACAACACCGGCAAATTGCCGAATACAATAGAGCCTGAGTTTTCCATAACTGCTGCTACATTAACAATCCAGTCAGCTGTAAGGAACGGGGCAAGTTCGGTAAGCGTAGGGTTTTGCAAAGCATTACCTAAAGCAAGCAACAAACCAGCAGCCGGCAAAATCGCTACTGGCAGCATAAGTGCTTTACCAATTTTTTGAAGAGAACCGAAAAGCTTTTTAAACATGTATATTTCCTCCTTTAATTTTTCTAGTGTGCGCATTTTAAAGACAATACAAACAAACAACAACGAAAAAAGGCATGAGAAAGAAGACAGCAGAAAACAGAAGGTTATACTCCCCTATTTTCTCTGTTTCTTCTTTACTCATGCCTGATCGTATCAGTAACACGTAAAGAACGATTGTATTATTTCATTTTCGTCTGAATCCGCTGAAGATGCATTGTTAAGTAAACCGCTTCTGCATCATAAACTGGATTTCTCAATGTTTGCTGCATGACTTTAATCAGCTTCCATGAAAGATTATAGCACACTGGATATTCCGCTTTCAATAGGTTTGCGATTTTTTCTGGCTCATCCACTTTTTCCCCTCGCACAACCCTTTCTATTGTATAACGGATGTGCCGTACAAGACGCATATAGTCAATGCTTTCTTTGTCCAATTCTACTTCAAGACGCGTCTCAATCATGTTAATCAATTTTGCAATCAGCTCGGAATGCCGGCTTAAGTCCCGTACATCTTTATTTGCTACGGCGCTGTGTATGTGAAGAGCAATAAAGCCTGTTTCGCCTTCCGGCAAGCTGACAGTCAGCTTGCTGTTAATCAGCTTGGTTACTTCCGTGGCAATTTCATATTCAAATGGATAGAGCGCTTTCGTTTCAAGCAAAAAAGGATTGCGGATACCCATTCCGCGCATCATGCGGTTTACCGCAAATAAAAGATGGTCGGTTAACCCAACGTGAATGTGTTCATTCAGCGTTTCTCCGACTTTTTCACGAATCAGCTCAACCGCCGCAATAATCACTTTTAGCGTTTCATCATCTAAATGCGGAAGCAGCTTTTTATATTGTTCCTGTTCTGTCCGGTCTGTTAGCACAAACAGCTTTTCTACCGAGCTGCGTATAATGCTGTCCCCCTGCTGACGCCCGAAACCAATTCCTCTTCCAATCAAAACTACTTCTGTTTTGCTGTTGTCCGCTGCAATAAGCACATTGTTGTTTAACACTTTTTTCACTAAAAATTTTTCCATGCCCTATCCCCATTGCTCAATTGTTTCTTACAGTATAGCACGATGACTCGAAAAAAAAACACCTCTCTGTTTTCAGCAGAGAGGTGTTTGAATTAATGCAAGAAAACAAAGTAAAGAACAAACACCACAAATAAAAAGTACATAATTGGATGTATTTCTTTTGAACGCCCTTTAACAATCATCGTAATTGGATAGAAAATAAAGCCCATCGCAATTCCTGTAGCGATACTGTATGAAAGCGGCATTGCAATAATGGTTAAAAAGGCCGGAACGGCAATTTCGAATTTTTTCCAATCGATATTACCAAGAGCAGAAACCATTAATACCCCGACAATAATAATAGCTGGCGCTGTAACATGAGCCGTAACAACAGACAACAGCGGGAAGAAAAAGAGCGACAGCAAAAATAATATTCCTGTTACAACTGCTGCAAGTCCTGTACGCGCACCTGCTGCAACACCTGCAGACGATTCAATATAAGACGTTGTTGTGGATGTGCCAAGAAGAGCTCCCGCAACTGTTGC
Source organism: Domibacillus sp. (assembly GCA_031177795.1). GTDB lineage: Bacteria > Bacillota > Bacilli > Bacillales > Domibacillaceae > Domibacillus. Next base: position 6,296 of record JAPSKG010000018.1, on the reverse strand, counting down.
ACACGAATCAGCGAACAAAGCTTTGCCTGCGCGCGGCAACTTGTGGTCTTTCATTAAACCAGCTTGATTAGCAACCGCTACAAGCGTACCTGCTGTATCAAAAAAGTCAACAAACAAAAACGTTAACACAATAACAAGCATTTGAAGTGTGAAAATGTCGCCTGGTGTTTGGAAAATGTTTTCGAAAGCCACTCCAAACGTTGGCGCCAGACTTGGTACACTTGATACAATTTTTGACGGAAGTTCAACCAGTCCAAAAATCATTCCAACAACTGCTGTAATCAGCATTCCGTAAAAAATGCCTCCGTTAATGCCTTTTACCATTAAAATAACTGTAAGAATCAATCCGAAAATCGTTAACAGCGTTGGACCTGCACTTAAATCGCCAAGACCAACCAGAACCGCATCATTGTTTACAATAATGCCAGCGTTTTGAAAACCGATAAACGTGATAAATAAACCAATACCTGCACCAACCGCGTATTTTAATTCAGCCGGAATCGCATTGATAATTTTTTCCCTTAGACCGGTTAAGGTCAGCAGAATAAAAATCAAACCTGAAAATAAAACACCCGTTAACGCGGTTTGCCATGGAATGCCGTACGTTAAAATAACTGTATAAGCAAAAAAGGCGTTTAAGCCCATGCCTGGAGCAAGGCCAATCGGATATTTAGCGATAAGTCCCATAATAATCGAGCCAATCGCTGCAGCAAGTGCTGTGGCAGTAAAAACGGCTCCATAATCCATCCGCATTGCATCCGGCAAATCCGGTATAGACTGCAGGGACAATGTAATCGGATTGACGACTAAAATGTACGCCATTGATAAAAACGTCGTTAAGCCACCAATAATTTCACGGCGGTACGTTGTTTCGAGTTCATCCATACGGAAAAACTTTTTCATTATTTTTTCCCCTCTCTATCTTATCGTTGATTAAAAATACCCGGAGCGGCTGCTCCGGGTACGGCTGCAAAAAAATAAGAAAGAGAACACTCTCTTTTCATTCATTCGCAGCCGGACCTTTTACGGCAGTTCAAAAACTGTCAAGCCTTTGTCTCGACGATATACGATGCATGTAAAAGCAATGTAATTCTCTCTTATTTTACTGGTATACTATTCACTCGTCAATAAAATCACGAACAAAAAACATTTTTTTGAATATTTCGTTCGCCTTTTATTCCCATTCAATTGTTGCTGGCGGCTTGCTTGTAATGTCATATACAACGCGGTTAACATGCGCCACTTCATTAACAATGCGGGTAGAAATAACTTCAAGTACTTCCCATGGAATGCGGGCCCAATCAGAAGTCATGCCGTCAATAGAGGTTACAGCACGAATACCAATTGTATAATCGTACGTACGCGCATCACCCATTACCCCAACACTGCGGATATCCGGAAGAACGGTGAAGTATTGCCAAATTTCACGCTCAAGACCATGATTGCGCACTTCTTCACGCAAAATTGCATCCGACTCACGGACAATTTCCAGTTTTTCTTCTGAAATTTCACCCAGTACACGAATACCAAGGCCCGGGCCCGGGAACGGCTGGCGCCAAACGATATGATCTGGAATGCCTAGCTCTGAACCAAGCGCACGCACTTCATCTTTAAACAATGTGCTAAGTGGCTCAATTAACTTAAACTGCATGTCTTCCGGCAGGCCGCCTACATTATGATGGGACTTGATTGTTTGTGCTGTTGCTGTTCCGCTCTCAATGATGTCCGTGTAAAGTGTTCCTTGAGCAAGAAATTCAATTCCTTCAAGCTTTGACGCTTCATCGTCAAATACGTAAATAAACTCGTTCCCGATAATTTTGCGCTTTTTCTCCGGGTCTGATACGCCTGCCAGCTTGCTTAAGAAACGTTCTTTTGCATCCACTTTAATAATATTGATATTAAAGCCGTTCGCGAAGGTATCCATTACCTGTTCTGCTTCTCCTTTGCGAAGAAGGCCGTGATCAACAAAAATACACGTTAATTGATCACCGATTGCTTTATGAATCAATACGGCCACAACAGAAGAATCAACGCCGCCTGACATAGCACAAAGCACTTTTTTATCTCCGACAAGCTGGCGTATTTTTTCCACTTCAACTTCAATGTAGTTTTCCATTGACCAGTCGCCTGTACAATCGCATACGCCAAAAACAAAGTTTTTCAACAATTCATTGCCATATACGGAATGTTTAACTTCTGGATGAAATTGTACCGCGTATAAATTTTGCTCTTTATTGCTCATAGAAGCGATGGGGCATGACGGGTTTACTGCATCAATTGAAAAACCTGCAGGAGCTTCAGTAACAAGGTCACTGTGGCTCATCCAAACAACTTGTTCTTTTGGAAGATCTGTAAACAAAGCTGATTCTCCCTGCACGTTGATGGCCGCTTTTCCATATTCGCGATGAGAGGCAGACTCTACTTTTCCGCCAAAATGCTTTGTGATCAACTGCATGCCGTAGCAAATACCGAAGATTGGAATGTTTAAATCAAAGATACGTTCGTCACAGCCAAATGCATTTTCTGCATAAACACTGTTTGGCCCTCCAGAAAAAATGATTCCTTTTGGATTAATTTCTTTAATTTCTTCCGCTGTAATGGTATGGGGATGAAGCTCACTGTACACACCAAATTCACGAATCCGGCGTGTAATTAACTGGTTATACTGGCTTCCAAAGTCAAGTACAAGAATCATTTCCTGGTTTTGCAATTCTGATTTCCCTGTCATGTTTTTTACTCTCTTCCCTTCAATTCCGCATTATCGGATACATTTAACTGATTTTGTTCGTACTCACATATTTTGACCTCATTTTATATGGTTAATGTGGCATGGTCAAGGCGTTGTCATGTTTATAGAAAATTCAGATTTAAAAAAACTTTCCGGCTTAAGCCGGAAAGCGTTATTTTTTCCAGAAATCGTCAAACACAGTAATAGGAAGGTGGCGCTTATGTTCTGTTTTCTTAAAATGAGCCTCAATTTTTTCAGCTTCTTCTGCAGGGATTTCTTTTCCTTCTAAATAATCATCGATATGTTCATATGTAACGCCAAGTGCCACTTCATCCGGAAGCTGTGGACGATCTTCTTCTAAGTCCGCTGTCGGTGTTTTTAAATAAAGGTGCTCTGGTGCGCCAAGTACTTTCAGCATCTCGCGCCCTTGCCGTTTATTTAATCGAAACAATGGCACCACGTCGGCTGCACCGTCGCCAAACTTTGTGTAAAAGCCGGTAACCGCTTCGGCCGCATGGTCAGTCCCGATAACAATAGCGCTTTTCATAGCTGCAATGCTAAATTGAACTTTCATTCGCTCGCGCGCTTTCTCGTTTCCTTTGGCAAAATCCGTCAGGTCAATTCCTATCTCATTAAGCGCTTGTTCGCTTGCATCAACAGCTGCTTTAATATTCACAACATATCTTTCATCCGGCTGAATAAAATCAAGCGCATCCTGGCAGTCATCTTCATCTTTTTGCACACCGTACGGCAGGCGTACTGCATAAAACGTGTAATCGCCGCCGGTTTCTTTACGCAGTTCTTCTACTGCCATTTGAGCAAGCTTTCCAGTAAGAGTAGAATCCTGTCCGCCTGAAATCCCAAGTACAAGACCTTTTAAAAATGAATGTTTTTTTAAATAGTCTTTTAAAAAATCCACGCTTCGACGAATTTCTTCTTGAGGATCGATTTGAGGCTTTACTTTTAATTCTTCAATAATCTCTTTCTGCAACTCACGCATAAAGTGAAAACTCCCCTTTCATTCTGTTTGTTTCTTGTATCATACCACTTCCAAAGGAAAATCAACCATTAAAAAGCGAAACCCTTCATAGAGGCTCCGCTTTTTGTATATCCTAATTTTTAAGTTTTTTATGTAGAAAGGGAGGAAAATTATTTATTAGCCTCCCTTGAAACGTTACTTTAAACATGCCATTTTTTGATCAAAATACTTTGTAAAGGTTTTTTCAGCAAGACACCTTATTTTACCAGGGTTAATAAATGTTCGGCTATTTTTCCAGTATCCACTTTTTTGCTTTCAGCTGACATCTCGTGGCGCGCCCTTATCTGGCGATTTGAATCTACTAAATACATAAACATTGAATGGGTCACGCTTCCGTCTTCGTTTCTTTTATAAACCATATTAAATTGGCTGGCATATTTTCTGGTTTCTTCTTCAGAACCACGGAAAAACAGCCAGTTAGAAGAAGAAATATCGAATCCTTCTTTATACTTTAAAATCGTTTCAACTGTATCATGCTCCGGATCAAGCGTCACAAAAATGATGGAATATTGATCTTCCGTCACTCCTTTTTCTTTTAATTCTTTTTGCAATTTTTTTAAGTCCCGGGTGGTAAAGGGGCAAACATCCGGGCATTTTGTGTAAAAAAAGTTTACCAGCAGCGGCTTTCCTTCGGCCATCTGTTCTTTTCCATTTACTTCTTGTAAAAAAGGGGGGGCAACTGTCCCAAGCTTTGGCAGTTCGGAAAAAACAGCCCAAACAAAGGAAAAAGCCAGACAAGCTGTTCCAATTAACGCAACCAGCCCGATTTGTTTCACTTTTTCTCCTCCTCTATGCCCTGAGGGAATAACGGACCAGCAGCAGCGTAATAGCGTATAAACAAGCAACAAACAAAGGAAGCATCTCTATCTCCGCCGCAGATTCAGCCGTGATTTTGCATAAAGCAGGGTTTTGCACTACTGCACCAAGCATTGTCCCCATCATTCCGCCCATTCCCCCGTTATACAACCCATTCATTTTGGCCGGGCTTCTTAAAAGGGAACTGAACTTCCAGCTTATGAAAACACCCGATAAAACAGCGAAAAGTGTCCATCCAGGAAAAACCATTTTTAGAAAAAGGCCCATAAAAAAAGAAGAAGTCATGGTCACCACCATGCATAAAGCTGCAGTAAAATGCTCATCAAAAATCAGCTGCTTTTTTTTGATGGCCCGGTACACACTGTATAACCCGGCCATGTTCCAGCTGCTTACGAGTAAAAGCAGTGTCATTTGTGTCACGACCTTTGAATGAAAATCATAATAAGAACCAAACAAGAGAAAAAGATGCCATGGACCAGCCAGACCACTTGCCCCGGCATGTCTAATGCCGATCCAATCATGGGAGCCATAAGCCCGGCAATCATACCATTTGTTAAACCAGCCAAAAAAGTTTGATAATCAAAAAGCAAGCCAAACAAAGCCCCTGTCAAAATGCCAGTTATAGTTGAAACAACTGTTATGAGTGTGAAATGAAATGGAAATTCCAGTACAAGTACAATGCCTGACAGCAAAGCCGCTGTTCCTCCCATCACCTGGCTGATGTTCATTCCAAGCTGGATCCCAATCAGCTTTTTTTTACGAAATGCATACACAAAAAAAACAGAGTATAACAATACGTCTATAAACAAGAGATAGGGTAATATAAGTGCTTCCATTCAAACACCTCATCTTCACCGGATGAACAAACCGCAAGAAAAAACGTTAATTTACTTCGAGCTCCTTCCTTTATAACTATGCACATATGTAAATGGTTATCTCTTTTCAGTGCAAATAAGACCCCCAATCCTTTGAGGGCCTTATTGACACAGCCATTTTATTCAGATTTCAACAAAACAAAATGCTTAAATGGAATAAGCGCGGCTGTCACCGGTGCTGCTTCCGGTGCTTCCGGTGCTTCCGGCTCTTCTTCTACTGGCTCTTCTTCCTCAACATGCGGCTCTTCAGCTTCTGCTGCTCCTGCGCTGAAAGCAACAGCGTTAAAAACAACTTCCGCATCAGGTTCGTTGCTGAAAACAGTTACGCGAACTTCATACGTAAGAACCGGTGTACACATAGGTCCGCCTGTTAATAAATCAGCGAAAAATTGTTGTGTGCGCCAAGCGGGAACTTTTACTTTTTCTGCAGGCATAACCGCTACAGACATCGCATTCATTGGAACAGCCATGCCAACCGGCGTAGTTGTAAGTCCAGCAGAAACAGCCGGGTCGCCCCAGTTAAACACTTCTACTTTAACTTTTACAGCTTGCTTGCCAAAGTTTGTTACAGCTACCCAAAGCTCTTGTGCAACTTGTGCAGCTGCAGCGGTTGAGTTTGTGATCGGGCCTGAAGTATAAACCTTTACAAACTTTTTCTTTTTATAATCCATCCAGTTTTCCTCCTTTCGAAAATGATACGCATTGCAACGTTTGCAATTTTTTGCATGATGGTTATTCACACTTTTACAGTGCTTGCATTTCCAACTGCTCATAACTTCTTTTTCTCCCTCCCTTTTAATCCCAAGCTTTCTTACTTGGTTTTATATCGTATGAAACT
>JAPSKG010000017.1 GCA_031177795.1 Domibacillus sp. | reverse complement strand
GCGACTTTACAGATTGAGCTTAAAAAACCAGCATTGCCAAAAGACATTACCACTTTTGGGCCAAGAACCTCAATGATCAGCTTTGCTGAGCAGTCCCGCTCTACTTTCCGTCATGTACCAGGAAGATTATCGATTATTTTAGCGGCACCTGATAACTTTTTAACCATGACACCGGGAGAAACCTTGAAGCACGTGTTAAAAGACGCAGAACAGCTGGGAATAAATATTGAAAACGACATTATTGATTACCGGCAAATTAATCATGATCATGATTTCTATTCACTGGAACCAGGAAACGATTGGATGCGGCCAGAGCAAAAAACACCTATTCCTGGGCTGGTTCTTGCAGGAGACTATACTAGGCAGCCTTATTTTGCGACAATGGAAGGGGCCGTAATCTCGGGGCAAAAAGCAGCAAAAATCGCTCTTCAAGCAGATAGGCGCTAAAATCACTTTTTTTTGATGATTGCATAAAGTAAGGTGTAATCATTAATTTACAACGGAGTGTGAGCAATGTTCTATCATGTGAAAGAGTTGCAGTATCGGGCTAAACCAGAGCGACCTGACCCTGTTTACGCGAAAAAACTGCAAGAAGTGCTTGGCGGGCAGTTTGGTGAAATATCTGTTGCGCTTCAATATTTATTTCAAGGCTGGAGTGTCCGGGGAAATGGCAAATACAAAGATTTATTGATGGACACAGGTGCGGAAGAACTGGCCCATATTGAAATGCTGGCAACGATGATTGCCAGGCTGCTTGACGGTGCGCCAGTTGGAGATTTAGAAGATGCTGCGAAAGATCCTGTTCTTGGTGCCATTCTTGGAGGCATGAACCCTCAGCATGCAATTGTTTCCGGGCTAGGAGCTTTGCCTGCTGATAGTGTAGGGAATCGCTGGACAGCGGATTACATTATTGCCAGCGGCAATCTTTTAGCTGACTTCCGAGCTAATTTAAACGCGGAATCGCAAGGACGCCTTCAGGTCTGCAGGTTGTACGAAATGACAGATGATCGAGGTGTTCGCGATATGCTTTCCTGGCTAATTGCCCGCGATACAATGCATCAAAACCAGTGGATTGCGGCCATTAAAGAACTGGAAGCAAAAGAAAATATCATTGTTCCAAGCACGTTTCCGCGTAATCTGGAGAAGCGGGAAGTTTCTCATGCCTTTTTTAATCTTTCAGCAGGAAATCAAAGTGCTGCAGGAAGATGGGCAAATGGGCCGAGTATGGATAGGGAAGGAACATTTACTTACATTGAACACCCGGTTCCCCTGGCGAAAGCACCTGTATTAAATCCTGCTCCTCCTTATATACACGATACACCGCCAGTAGTGCTGAAAAGCGATTTGTCGCCCCCGCCGCCTCCAAGCATGCTCTAGCAAGTTTATCTTGAATGAAATAAAAAAACAAAAGAAAAAACAAGGTGCCATCCTGCGCCTTGTTTTTTCTTTTGTTTAAGCTGAAAAATCTCCTCAAGTACACTTATTTTTCGTTAAATCAAAGGGAATAAAAAATGATTTAAGCGGTTTTCATGCGTTTATTTGGGCAACATAAAGTTGTCGTGAAAAAGCGCGGATATTTGCGCTGTATAAGAGATAAAAAGGGGAACAGACAACATGACAAAACAAAAATGTGTCGCAATGCTTTTGGCTGGCGGGAAGGGAACCCGCTTAAAAGAATTAACAAAAAACCTGGCAAAACCTGCGGTGCCGTTTGGGGGAAAATACCGCATTATTGATTTTTCTCTTTCTAATTGCACAAATTCCGGTATTTATACAGTCGGCGTTTTAACACAATACCAGCCGCTTGAATTGCATGAGTATGTTGGTAAGGGAAGCACCTGGAATCTTGATCGTAACCAGGGCGGAGTTACACTGCTTCCACCTTATTCCATTGCTTCTGAAACAAAGTGGTATTCTGGAACAGCAAGTGCCATTTATCAAAATATCAACTACATTGAGCAATTTGATCCAGAACATGTACTGATTTTATCAGGCGACCACATCTATAAAATGGATTATAATTTAATGCTTGATTATCACGTGGAAAAAGAAGCAGATGCGACAATTTCGGTAATGGAAGTTCCATGGGAAGAAGCCAGCCGTTTTGGCATTATAAACACGGATGAAGCTTTTAATGTTGTACGATTTGATGAGAAACCGGAAAACCCGGAAAACAATCTTGCTTCTATGGGGATTTACATTTTTAAATGGTCGGTTTTAAAAGCATATTTAGAAATGGATGAAAAAAATTCCGAATCATCGAATGATTTTGGCAACGACGTGCTTCCTGCCCTTTTAGGAGACAAGCGGAGGCTCGCTGCTTATCCCTTTAAAGGATACTGGAAAGATGTTGGTACTGTAAAAAGCTTATGGGAAGCAAATATGGATTTGCTTGATCGAAAAAAAGGATTGGATTTGGATGATCCTTCCTGGTGCATTTATTGTCAGGGGTCTGATCAGCGGCCAAAAATAATTGGGAGAAAAGCTTTTATTAACCAATCTCTTGTAAATGAAGGTTGTATGGTTGATGGAAACATTCAGCAGTCTGTTTTGTTTCAAGGAGTAAAAGTAGAGGAAAGCGCTACTGTAAAAGAGTGCGTGATTATGCCAAATGCTCACATTGGAGCAGGTTCTTTTCTTGAGCGGGCCATTATTATGGAAAATTTGGTTATTCCAGAAAACACAGTGATTCCTAATAAAACAGCAGATATTTTATTAATAACAGAAGCTGTTTTGCGTACTTATAACAAGGAACAAATTCAGAAAAAAACAGTGGAAGAGGAAGAATGTTTATTCATACCTAGAGATTTGATTATTTAAAGCGATTTTTTAAAATAAAATTGTGCGTTAGCAATTTTTCTCATTTATATTCCAAAGTGCGAACAAAGCCGGTGTTCAGGCGTGTAAGCCGGCTTCAGGCGCTCCTACATAAAAAGCTTCCGCCAAGCGGAAGTTTTTTGCTTCAAGCAATCTACCGATAAAATAAGCGGAAACAAATTTTAAAATAACGGTTTTTAAGAAACTGCCTTTTTCTGCGAATCTAGTTTAAAGAGCTAAGTGTTAGGTAATTATAAACAAATCCGCTATACTATTTTTGTTGCAGGGTACTGTATGCGGAAAAGAAATCGCTAGAAAGAAAGGTTGTCAATCGATGAATAATGTGCTTGTAACAAAACGAACGCAGATTGCTTTAATGCTTGGAACTCTTGCTGCGATGGGACCGCTGACGATCGATATGTATTTGCCGTCTTTTCCTACCATTGCAGACGATTATGGAACAACGGCGTCTCTTGTTCAAATTAGTTTAACGGCTTGCTTGATTGGTTTAGGCCTGGGACAAATTGTAATTGGACCGATGAGTGATGTGCGGGGCCGTAAAAAGCCTTTAACAATTTTTTTGTTTTTATACTTTTTCTCATCTGCTTTATGTGCTGTTGCTCCATCTATTTATTTATTTATCGGAGCGCGCTTTTTGCAAGGATTTTCTGCAGCCGCCGGGCTGGTTATTTCCAGGGCAGTTGTTCGGGACATGTACAGCGGCCGGGAACTAACAAAGTTTTTTGCTCTTCTTATGCTTATTCACAACCTTGCTCCGATTATGGCGCCAGTGGCTGGTGGAGGAATCCTCGCTTTTATTGATTGGCATGGTGTGTTTTTATTGTTGAGTGCTATTGGGCTTTTGCTAGTGCTTGTCGTGACATGGAAATTGGAGGAAACTCTTCCGGAAGAAAAGCGGGTGCCAAGCAGCATCGCTCAAACTTTCCGGAATTTTGGATCGCTTGTGAAAGACCGTCAATTTGCAGGCTATGCTTTAACTCAAGGTTTTATTGTGGCTGGTATTTTTGCGTATGTTTCCGGCACACCTTTCGTGTATCAAAGTATTTATGGAACATCTCCGCAATTGTTCAGCGTCTTGTTTGGATTAAATGGAATTGGCATCATGATTGGTTCTCAGCTGGTCGGCCGTTTCTCGGATCGTTTTTCTGAAGCAAGTTTTCTGCGCTTTGGGCTTTTAATGTCTACGTCTGCTAGTTTCCTTCTTGTAATCATGGTTCTTTTGCAAGGTCCGCTTTTTTCTATTGTTATTCCAATTTTCTTTTTTGTTTCTTCAATTGGAATTATCGGCACGTCATCGTTTTCGCTGGCTATGGAATCACAGGGCCATATTGCCGGAAGTGCTTCTGCGCTGCTCGGCTTACTGCCCTTTGTGCTTGGTGCAGTTTCAGCGCCGCTTGTTGGAATCGCCGGGGAAGACACAGCTATTCCAATGGGGCTGACGATTTTTTCGGCGAGTGCACTCGCCATGATTTCTTACTATGGCCTTGTTAAAAAAGGAGAAAAAACCAAAGTGTTTAATACGTCAAACAGGACAGATCATTGATCTGTCCTGTTTGACGTAAACAATTTACACTGTTTAAACAAAAGTAAATAGGGAATTTAAAAATCAGGCAGCGAAATGATTTCTTGGGGGGACTTTTTTTATGAATGAAGAGCAGTCCAAAAAAACAGGCCAGGCAGGAATCCCGTCAGATATAAGTAGCATGAGTGAATTCGAAGATTTGTCAGCTGCTTTCAGCCAGTTGTTCGGAGTCATTAAAAAGCTAAGTGATACGTCAGACAGAGAGCGTGCTGAAACAAATGCAAGAGCGTTGCAAGCGGCCTTTGAATCCGGAAACAAATACAAAGCAAAAGAACTAATTCGCATATTAGAAGAAAGCGTTGGCCGCATTCAAGCGCTGATTGCCATTGACCGCTGCATTGGAATTCCGGACGGGCCTGTTTAAAAAATAACCATTACATTGCGTGGAAAAGAGGGATTTTATAAAATCCCTCTTTTTTTATTTGTTTAACTTGGAAATGTATATTAAAAAGCATCGGTTACAATTGTTTAGAAGCTTGAATATCTAACGAAATCTGCACATCATCTCCAATTAACACGCCGCCTGTTTCTAGCGGAGTGTTAAACGTTAACCCATAATCACTCCGCAAGATAGTGCCAGCTGCATGAAATCCGGCTTTTTCTACGCCGGACGGGTCTTTTGCTATTCCTTCAAAGGTTACCGTAAATGTTTCTGTACGGGTGATGCCATGCAAGGAAAACTCGCCAATCATGTTGTACTGGTTTTCCGCTGTTTGCACAATATTATTTGCTAAAAACTTCATTTGCGGAAACTTTTCTATTTCAAAAAAGTCTGATGAACGCAAATGAGCATCACGGTCTTTGTTGCGAGTGTCCACGCTATCAAGGTCAACGGTAAACGCAATATTTGCCGTTGTTAAATGAGCCGGGTCTCCCTCAATCACAGCAGAGTACGTATGAAAAGTTCCTCTTACACGGCTGACCATCATATGGCGAATCGCAAAATTAACACTGCTGTGTGCCGGATCAACTACCCACTTTGTTTTTCCCATAACCGGTTCCTCCCTGGTGAAAATCAAGAATAACTTGCATTTTATTATCTTTCCCTTACACCAGTGAAGTGAAACAGCAGACTGGTTAGAAACAGCAGCATGTAGCAACTAAATGTTTTAAGTGCGAAGCCGATAAATAGTTTATGAGGAACGGGGTTTTCACGTAAATTAATAGGCAAGAGGAGAAAAAGAGAGAATGAAGAAGAAAATTTTTGCAGGTTTGTTTGCCCTGCTGAGCTTTGCTGTTTTTAATGTCCAGGTGCAAGCGGAAGAAGAAAAGAACTATCCAGCGAAAAAAAGTGCATCGGTAACATCAGATGTGAGAAAACCGCACTTATCCAGTTTTAAAATGTATCGTTTTTATGATAGCGATGTATACGTTTATACAACAGGAACAAATGAAACGCTTACCGTCAGCATGGGGTCTTCAAAGCGAGAAAAATTAAAAGATATGAAAATGGCAAATGAAACCGCTAAAATCAACCTGGGGATGTTTGGAGAGGGTTTTCAGCATGCCGGCATGTATTTGCTGAATGGAAAATATATTCAGCAGCCTTCCGATAAATATATTAATTTGCATGTATACAAGGATGGCCGTGTTGACATTATGAATTACGACAGAAGAAAGTTAGGACTCAGCACAATAAAAAAGCTTCAGCAAGAAACCAATTTTGTTGTGGGAACAACTTATTCACTCGTTCAAGATGGGGTAAAAAACCTTGAAAATGCTTTTTCTTTTTCCAATAGTACAGAAAGGCATCCACGGTCTTTGTTCGGGCAATTAAAAGACGGACGCTATGTACTTGTTGCAGTGGATGGCAGAAGAAGCAAAAGCCTTGGAGTTAATGCCAGCCGAAGTGCAGACATTATGCTTAAACTAGGGGCTGTTGAAGCAGTAAATCTTGACGGAGGCGGCTCAAGTTCGCTTATTGTTGGCGGAAAGATAAAAAACAAGCCATCTGACAGCCGAAGCATCGGCAGCGCCCTTTTTGTCGTGAAAAAGAACGAAGCCAGTCAACTGAAAAATATAAAGAAAAGATAGTTTCTTCCTCATAAATCAAGTTTGTCCGGGCCACACTAACAGTAAAAAGAAGAGGTGTCCAGATGAGCAATAAAAAGGGCCATACCGGTAAATCAAAACAAAACTTCATTTTTTCAGAAGAATTTACAGAAGGGCCGTATGGTTCGCCGCGCGGTGAAAACGAACCGATCAGAAGCAAGGATGCAAATGTTTCTTATCCTGTTCATGAACATGGCAAATCGATAAGTAAAAGTAAAAAAAATGATTGAAAAGCCGGCATTTTCATTTTTTGCCCGATTTTTTTAAAAACCGTTTTTTACGCTTAGAAAAGCTTTTTATTTCTAGGTGAAAAAACGGTTTTTTCTTTTGAGCTGTTAAAGTTTTTCAAGCTGAAAAAGCACAACTTTAACTACCTACTATAAGTGTTTACTAATGGTTTATATAATTAAAACCGACTTGACTTATAGGAATTAAAAAGCTACGATAAAACTAATCATTTTATCACTGAAAAGTGGATGGCAATTATTGTAGAAATCTGTCATTATAAATAAATGACGTACGATCAGTTTATATTCCTTTGTGAGGTGGATAATCGTTGCAACTTCATGTATTGAACAGTCCGTTTAATGAGGAGCAGGCAGAGCTCCTGAACCGCCTTCTGCCAACTTTGACAGATGCGCAGAAAGTGTGGATCGGCGGCTATTTGGCAGCATCCCAGTCAGCATTCGCAGCAGGTACTGTACCTGCACCGGCGGCAGCCCCTGCGTCAGCAGCAGCTCCAGCCGAAGCACCTGCTGCATCGCCAGCGGCAGCTCCTGCACCAGTTGTTTCAAAAGAAGTAACTATTTTGTATGGATCGCAAACAGGCAACGCGCAAGGACTTGCGCAAAGCACAGGCAAAACGCTTGAGTCACAGGGCTTTGAAGTAACAGTTTCATCGATGAGCGACTTTAAGCCAAACAACTTAAAAAAATTGAAAAACCTTTTGATTGTTGTTAGCACACATGGAGAAGGAGACCCGCCAGATAACGCGCTGTCATTCCATGAGTTTCTTCATGGCAAACGGGCGCCTAAGCTAGAAGGCCTTCGTTTTTCTGTGCTTGCACTTGGCGATAGCTCTTACGAGTTTTTCTGCCAGACAGGAAAAGACTTCGATAAGCGTCTTGAAGAACTTGGCGGTGAGCGCATTGCACCCCGTGTTGATTGTGACCTTGACTTTGATGAGCCAGCAGCAGAATGGGCACAAAGCGTTTTAAATGGCTTAAGTGAAACACAAGCGCAAGGAGCAGCTGCAGCCCCTGCACCAGCAGCAGAAACAGCTGCCGGTGAAACAGCTTATTCAAGAACAAACCCGTTTCGGGCAGAAGTGCTTGAAAACTTGAATTTAAATGGCCGTGGCTCTAATAAGGAAACGCGCCATCTTGAAATTTCTCTTGAAGGCTCGGGTCTTACTTACCAGCCAGGAGATGCACTGGGCATTTATCCGGAAAATGACCCGGAACTTGTGGATCAGCTAATCCAGGCAATGAACTGGAATGCGGATGAAACTGTTACGGTAAACAAACAAGGTGACGTGCTTTCTCTTCGCAATGCGCTTATTTCTTATTATGAAATTACAACGTTAACAAAACCGCTTTTAGAAAAAATTGCTCAGTTAACCGGTGACGATGCATTAAATGAGATGTTTGGCACTGGGAACGAAGCAAAATTAAAAGAATACATTAACGGCCGTGATTTGCTTGACGTGATTCAGGACTTTGGGCCATTTGGCGTTGCACCGCAGCAATTTTTAGATATCTTGCGTAAAATGCCGGCACGTCTTTATTCGATCTCAAGCAGCTTAGAAGCCAATCCAGAAGAAGTGCACGTAACTATTGGTGCTGTACGTTACAACACACATGGCCGCGACCGCAAAGGAGTTTGTTCAATTCTTTGTGCAGAACGCCTGCAGCCGGGTGACACGCTTCCTGTTTACATTCAGCATAACCAAAACTTCAAGCTGCCTGAAAACTCAGAAACACCTATTATCATGGTTGGACCGGGCACAGGCGTTGCGCCATTCCGCTCTTTTATGCAGGAGCGTGAAGAAATTGGCGCAGAAGGAAAAGCATGGATGTTCTTTGGAGACCAGCATTTTGTGACGGACTTTTTATACCAGACAGAATGGCAAAAATGGGTAAAAGACGGTGTGCTTACAAAAATGGATGTCGCGTTTTCACGTGATACGAACGAAAAAGTATACGTGCAGCACCGCATGCTGCAAAACAGCAAAGAACTGTTTCAGTGGCTTGAAGAAGGAGCCGTTTTCTATGTATGCGGCGATGAAAAAAACATGGCACACGACGTTCACAATACATTGATTCAAATTATTCAAACAGAAGGCAATATGAGCCGCGAGCAAGCGGAAGCGTATGTAGCCGATATGCAACAGCAAAAACGCTATCAGCGTGACGTATACTGATTTTGAAGTGAAAGGAGTTATTTTCAACATGGTGAACCCACTTTTAAAAGCACCAGAAGGACCGCCGAGTGATGTAGAAGACATTAAAGAACGAAGTAATTATCTGCGCGGAACGCTTGTCGAATCAATGCTAGAACCGCTTAGCGCGGGTATATCAGATGATGATAACCGCCTGATGAAGCATCACGGCAGCTACTTGCAGGATGACCGTGATCTCCGCAATGAGCGCCAAAAACAAAAATTAGAGCCAGCCTACCAGTTTATGCTTCGCGTCCGTCTTGCAGGAGGTGTAGCAACACCGGCTCAATGGCTGACGATGGATGACCTTGCTCATAAATACGGCAACGGCACGCTTAAACTCACAACGCGTGAAACATTCCAAATTCACGGTATTCTAAAATGGAACATGAAAAAGACGATTCAAGAAATTCATGCGTCCATGATGGATACCATCGCTGCCTGCGGTGACGTAAACCGTAACGTGATGGCGACGTCAAACCCTGACTTGTCAGAGGTTCACACAGAAGTTCATGACTGGGCAAGACAGCTGAGCGATCATTTGCTGCCGCGCACACGTGCGTACCATGAAATCTGGCTGGATGAAGAAAAAGTCATCACAACAGAAGAAGTGGAAACAGAGCCAATGTACGGCCCGCTTTACTTGCCGCGTAAATTCAAAATTGGCATCGCCGTGCCTCCATCAAACGATGTAGATGTGTTTTCACAGGACCTTGGCTTTATCGCCATTGTGGAAAACAACCAGCTGATCGGCTTTAACGTAGCGATCGGCGGCGGGATGGGGATGTCACACGGTGACACACAAACCTATCCGCAAGTCGCAAAAGTCATCGGTTTCGTCACACCGGACCAAATCCTGGATGTAGCAGAAAAAATCATCACGATTCAGCGTGACTACGGAAATCGCTCTGTCCGTAAATACGCCCGCTTTAAATACACAGTAGACCGTCTTGGCCTTGAAAACGTAGTGGAAGAATTGGAAAGCCGCCTTGGCTGGAAGCTTCAAGAAAAACGCGAATTCAAGTTTGACCATAACGGCGACCGTTACGGCTGGGTAAAAGGCGTAAAAGGCAAATGGCATTTCACGATGTTTGTCGAAGGCGGCCGTATTATTGATTATCCGGACTACAAGCTGATGACAGCAATTCGTGAAATTGCGAAAGTCCATACCGGCGATTTCCGCTTAACATCAAACCAGAACTTGATTGTCGGAAATGTATCCAGCCAGAAAAAGAAAAAAATCGAGCAGATCATCGAGCAGTACGGCTTGTCAGATGGCATGAAGCACTCGGCTATCCGCCGCAGCGCACTTGCCTGCGTGGCACTTCCAACATGCGGTCTTGCCATGGCAGAAGCCGAACGTTACCTGCCGTCATTAATGGATAAAATTGACGAGATCGTAGATGAAAACGGTCTTCGCAACAAAGAAATCACCATCCGCATGACAGGCTGCCCGAACGGCTGTGCACGCCACGCACTTGGCGAAATCGGCTTTATCGGAAAATCAGTCGGCAAATACAACATGTACTTGGGCGCTGCGCATGACGGCAGCCGCTTAAGCAAAATGTACCGAGAAAACATTGGCGAAGCAGAAATTTTAAATGAGCTCCGCGTTCTTCTTTCCCGCTATGCAAAAGAGCGCCAGGAAAATGAACACTTCGGGGACTTTGTCATTCGCGCTGGCATTATTAAAGAAACAACAGACGGTACAAATTTCCACGCTTCATAATAAGTGAAAGAGACAGGAAAAAATTCCTGTCTCTTTTTTGTTGTTTAGTCTAAACGTGCGTTGGCATACATACTAATACTCGAGCCTAAAGACATTAAACAACGGCAGAAAGGAAGAACAATGTGTCGATATTGAGTACAATCATTGATGTAAAGTATGCGGATGTAACGGGAGACGGAATACTAGACATTATTTATTTAACGGGAGATAAACGGTCTGACAGCTCTTTTTTTGAAAACATCTCGGTGGTTGTCCATTATGGGCTTACTCTTCAATCTGTCCAAATCCCGTTTAAAGAAAACACCGGGTACCAGCCTACTATTTTTCTTGGTGATTTTACCGGAAACAAAACGAATGATATTTTAATCATGATGAACACAGGAGGAAGCGGCGGAACCATAATTGCATATTTATTTTCATTTACAGCCGGACAATTTTATAAAATTTTTGATTTTGAAGTGTTTAATCAAAAAGGGATATATGATGTTCAATTTGAAAATAACTATAAGGCAACAGTCCTAAGTGAAGAACCAGAAAAAAAATATGTAGTAGACTTAACTTACAAGGATGAGAATTATTTGGCTGAAATTTATACCTCAAATGGAACGCTCAAAGCTGCCATTAAAGGGTGGGTATCTCCTTTATCCGGCTTGTATCCAATTGATTATGATCGAAATGGCGTATATGAGTTGCTGGCTGTTCAGCATATTGCAGGCCGTTACAATGCAGATGGGCTCGGTTATGTGCAAACAAACTTAAAATGGAATGGAAGCGAGTTTGGGCGAAAACATCAGCATGTGAATATTAATGGAAAAGATTTAACAAACTAATTAGCAGTGGTTCAAAGCGCCAAAAAATCAAAATCGGATATAAAAAAGCCGCGCATCCTTTTTGCGGTATGCTCCGCAAAAAGGATGCGCGTGCTTTTACTAAAGCAAATTAAAAATTACGTCCGCGCAGCTCCTGCTGGGCAAGCTGGATTAAGCGTTTTGTCATTTCTCCGCCTGTAGATCCGTTAGAGCGTGCAGTTGTATCTGCTCCAAGAGAAACACCAAATTCACTGGCAATTTCGTATTTAAATTGCTCAAGCACTTGTTCAGACCCGGGAACTAAAAGCTTGTTGCGGTTGTTTTTTGATGCCATGTTTTTCACCACCTCTTTTGTTTGTTCATACTATTTGTTTTCTTGAAAGGAAACATGCAAGAAAAGCAGTAGCAAATGATATCGTTTTTGGAAAGACTCCACTAAGAAGGGCAGGAAAAACAGCTACCTCATTTTTTGTCTTTTTCAAGGGAAAACCTTCCTTGTGAAAAGCGGTTAAATAAAAAAGCCAGACTGCCGGTTTATGTTTAACCAAAAAAGCTTTTAGCGGGAGCTAAAAGCTTTTTTTCTTTTGCCGTTCCGCGATATCCTGTATGATTTAAAAAAGGAGCGATTAAAATGGCCAAAACAATCCCTGAAATTGAAGCCGAATGGCAGCTTGAAATAGAAGAAACAGAAATGGCTACTTTCGGTATGGGCTGTTTTTGGAGTCCCGATGCGCGCTTTGGAGCAGTGCCAGGAGTAATTCGCACACGCGTCGGATTTGCCGGCGGCACAACTGAAAGCCCGGAATACCGAAAAATGGGAGATCATACAGAAACTCTACAAGTTATATTTGATCCAAAAAAAGTTTCCTTTGAAGAAATCATTCGTATTTTTTGGGGAAACCATACTTCCACAAACAGGGTTAGCTACAAAGAGAGACAGTATATGTCTTTACTGTTTTATCATAGTGAAAAACAAAAAAGCATTATTGAAAAAGTGAAAAAAGAACTGGAAAACAAGCGCAATGAGCAAATTGAAACAGAGATCGAGCCATTTCAAGGTTTTACCCGGGCAGAAAACCGCCACCAAAAACATTACTTGAAGCGCTTTGTGAAAGCTTCGTCTTTATTGCGCAAACAGTTTTCTTCTGAAAAAGAATTTACCGATTCGACGTTAATAGCAAGATTAAATGGGTTTGTCAAAGAATATTGTACGCTTAATGACATAAAAGAAGAGCTGGAAAAATGGGATATAAGAGAAGAGTCACGCGATGAGCTGCACCAGATTTTAAAAACACTCCGGTGGTGAGAAAATGAACAAAGCGGAAACAGCAGCGTTTGCCGGCGGGCGTTTTTGGTTTTTGGCAGCAGCTTTTGACGAACAGCCTGGTGTGGAAAAGATAACAGCAGGTTTTATGGGACAACATGAAACCGTTCAAGTACTGTTTGATCCTGAGGTGTTTTCGTTTGAAAAAATGCTGGAGGTTTACTGGAAGGAAATTGATCCAACTGACGATGCTGGCCAGTTTGCAGAACGCGGCAATGCTTACAAGCCTATTGTTTTTTATTACAATCCAATACAAAAAAAGCTGTTTGAGCAAGCAAAAAAAGCTCTTGAACAAAGCGGCCGATTTTCAAAGCCGATTGCCGTTTTAGCGCAGCCGGCAACGTCATTTTCTCCAGCCAAAGCTTTCCACCAGCATTTTCATCGGAAAAATGCGTTTCGCTACCAGCTGTATCGGCTTCGATCGGGACGGGAAAAAAAGCTAAGGGAGTTATGGGCGGATGAAACATTAAAAAAACAGCTGACGCCTTTACAGTTTCAAGTAACACAGTTAAACGGAACAGAGCCCCCTTACAACAATGATTATTGGAACAATAAACAAGAAGGTATTTATGTAGACATTGTTTCCGGAGAGCCTTTGTTTAGCTCGCTTAACCAGTATGACGCGGGGTGCGGGTGGCCAAGCTTTACAAAACCGCTTTCTCCTACCAGCATTAAAGAACGAATGGATGTAAGCCACCACATGACACGTACAGAAATTCGCAGCGTTCAAGCCGATTCTCACCTTGGACATGTTTTTCAAGACGGGCCAGCTGATTCAGGAGGATTGCGTTATTGCGTTAATTCAGCCGCTTTAAGGTTTATTCCTAAAATAGAGCTTGCAGAAAAAGGATATAGAAAGTATCTTTCTTTATTTCCGGAATAAACACACCCCGGGATTAACTAAAAGAAAAGTATGCGGTCACAAGGAGGGAAACAAGTATGGACATAGTGCACAAACAAAAAGAGCTGGGAAGCTTTGTAGGCCGGTTGCTTCGTGAGCAGTTTGGAAAAGGGCCAGAAACAGTTTTTGCCAGTGTCGGGGACCCCTTTGTCGTAATTTATTTTACAAAGTTTTTATCACCGTTAGAAAAATCTTTGCTGGATCTGGAACAAGGATTATATGTTCAAAAAACACGTGATTTATTGATGGAAACTTTGGTTGAAGAAATAAAAGCATACATAAAGCTGCATGTTGGCCTGGACATAAAAGAGTTTTACTATGACTGGAATTTAAAAGAACAATCAGGGATGTTTACCGCCATCAGTGAGAAAAAAGCGGGTGCTTTCATGTATCCTAATAAAAAACAGGTAGAAGAAGTTATGGCAGACCTCACTTTTACTGTTCAAAAAGTTCCAGAACAGGTTTTTTCCTATTTGATTAATCCGAGAACACTTCTTATAATAAGAAAAGGGCTTCTTGTTCCTATTGAAAAAGAACTGCACCGGCTGGACTTTGGAGAAACACTTAAACTTGCAAAAAGAAATCTGGAACGGCGGATTTTCCAGTCATATAAGCAGCAGTTTGAAAAGACGCTGCAGGCAGACGTTACTGATTTTTTTGTGGATTGGAACTTTGATCAAGACAAAAGCAGCAGTCTGCTTATTTTAAAACCATATAACAGGCAGCAATAAGCTAGGCATGGAACTAGATATAAGCCAAAAAGAAAAGGGCTGCGGCCCTTCTTTTTGGCTTTTTTTTATATTAAAATAAAAAAGCATGAGAGAAAGTGTTTAAAGGAGAATAACGATGACAGCTGAAAAAGAAAAAGTTAGAACAACAGCAGAAACGGTAAAAGGACATGTTTTTTACTGCTTTGAAGATAAACAAAAATATGTGCAAAATGTTGTCACGTATATTATAGCCGGGATTAAACAAGGCGATCATGTTTTGTTGGTTGAAAACAATAAATTATATTCCATCATTCAAAAAGAACTGCAAAAGCATTTAAATAAAGAACAATTGGTGAAAATAAAATATGTAAACAATTTTGATTTTTATTTTATGCATAACACCTTTCATCCTGAGCAAGTTTTGGCTTTTTGCTTTAAAACTTTGCAGCCTTTTTTAAAAGAAGGCACTTTTTCAGTACGGACCTGGGGACACGTAGAGTGGAGAGAAGACGAAAACATTGAGAAAGAAATCAGGCATTATGAAGGCAAGCTAGACGAAATGGTGGACATGCATCAAATCACTGCTGTTTGTGCCTACGATAAAGACCGGCTGTCAGAGAACTTAAAAACAAAGTTAATAGAATGCCATGATTTTTTTATGGAAGATGAAAGCATTATAGAAATAAAATAAAAACGGCTTTTTCAAGATGGCTGCAAAAAGTGCCGCCGGATTTATAAAAAAGAAAATGTGCAAAAAACAAAAGCTATTTAAAACAAAAAAGCCGGTGTGCAACAAATGTTACACACCGGCCATTTCATTTGACATAGCTGTGCCAATCGCGCGAATAGCCTCGTATTCGTCAAGGCCCTGTGTAATAATAGTAACTTCATTTCCAGGAGCAATTCCGAGCGAGATTACTCCAAGAATCGACTTTAAGTTTACTTTCCTTCCTTTATATTCGAGCGTAATATCCGCCGTAAATCGGCTGGCCAAATGCGTCAGCTTCATAGCTGTTTGAACAGGCAGTCCCTGGCTTCCTGCAACGGTAAATGTTTTGATAAACATACGTATCCCGCTCCTTTTGGGTAATACTGAAAAATTTTTCCCGATTAGTGGTATCATACATTATACCCTCTTTTTAAGAGATTAGTACCTATTGAAAAACTGTATTCAAATAAAAAAGGAAGAGAAGCATTGTTTGCTTCTCTTCCTTTTTATTTACCAACCGAGTAAAAGGAGTTGACGTCGTAGCCTTTTGCTTTGTAATAATCCAAAATGCCATCGTAAATCGCTTTTGACATTTTATCTAGCCAGTAGTCTGATTTTAATTTATCGTTATCACCTTTATTTGTGATAAAGCCAAGTTCTGCAAGAGCAGCCGGCACAGAATTGTTTTTTAATACTCCAAGATTATCACGTGCTTTAATTCCGCGGTTGCTGAGTCCCCATGCAGCCATCATCCGATCTTGAATTTTTGCTGCAAGCAGCTTGCTGTCTGCTGTGTTTTGGCCGTTTGCTGCTGCATAATAAAGGGTTTCAGTTCCATTTGCGTTTGGTGAGACTGCAGCATTTGCATGGATGCTGACAAAAAGATCGCCGCCGTTTTTCTTTGCAAATGCAGCGCGGTCATTAATAGTAATATAACGGTCGTCTGAACGCGTCATTTTTACTTGAAGCGGCGTTTTTTTAATTAAATTCGTTACTTTTAAGCTGGTTGTTAAAGCCACATCTTTTTCACGCAAACCGAATCCGATAGCACCTGGATCTTTTCCTCCATGTCCTGGATCAATGATAATTGTTTCGCTTGCAAGAATGGAGCTTGCAGTTGATGGAGCTGGTGCTTTAGCAGGTGCTGGTGTCGGAGCAGGAGTAACTGTTGCACCGCCTGTTTCAGTGCTTCGCAAATAGCTTGTACTAACAAAACCTGTTAACTGGCCGGCACGAATATAAGACCAGCCCCCAACTTGTTGAAGAACGGTTACTTGCGTGTTCGCTGCTAGTTTTCCAATTGAAGCAAAAGAAGTTGACGGGCCGGAGCGAACATTCAAATTACCTGTGTTTGTCCATCTTGTTAAAGAAGCAACGTCTGATTGTTTAAGACGAAATGCCGGATTAACCGCCCGTGCAAGAAAAACAGCAAAGTCAGCGCGTTTAATAATTTGATTAGAACCAAATGTTCCATCTTCCATGCCGCTTGCAATACCGCGTGAAACAAGAGCGTTTGCCGCACCTGAAAGAGACCCGCCGAACGGATAACCAAATGCTTTTGAGATCATAACAGCCATTTCTCCGCGTGACACTTCTTTCGCTGGCAAAAAGCGGCCGCCATCATAGCCGGAAAGAATTCCTTTTTCAACTGCTGACTGTATATATCCAGAGGCAAAGTTGTTGGAAGAAACATCAAGAAAATTTGTTTTGCGTGTTGTTCCATTTAGTTGAAGGGCACGTCCGATAAAAGCAGCGGCTTCCAAACGGGTAACTTTTTTTTCAGATCCGAATATCAATTCGGATGAACCATTGGCAATTCCACCTTCTGCTAAATACGTAACTTCCTTCACTGTCCGATTTGGAACATCAACAAAACCGGCTGCTTGTGCAGATCCATTTGTTCCTAATAAAGATACCGTCATCATGAAAGCTGCAGCAGCCATTATTGATTTTTTCTTAAACATAGCTCTTCCATTTCCCTCTTTCATCACCTAAATTTAACTTACTTCGTTAATTTTACACATTAAATGATATTTTTCTATATTTTAACTTTAAATGTAATAATATTGATA
>JAPSKG010000251.1 GCA_031177795.1 Domibacillus sp. | reverse complement strand
ATTGCATTTGGCTGGGGTTTTGCCGTGACGATGGCTATTTACGCCGTTGGGAATGCAAGCGGCGCTCATTTAAATCCTGCTGTTACATTTGCATTGGCAATTACCGGTGCTTTTTCCTGGACCGATGTTATAGTGTATAGTATAGCTCAATTAATCGGGGCAGTTCTTGGATCAGTTGTTATTTACCTGCATTTTTTGCCGCACTGGGAAGAAACAAAAGAAGCCAAAGCCAAACTTGGCGTTTTTGCAACAGCACCTGCGATCAATCAGCCATATGCAAATTTGCTAAGCGAAATAATTGGCACATTTATTTTGATTACCGGATTGTTAACAATTGGTGCTAACCAGTTTACAGAAGGACTTAACCCCCTGGTTGTCGGCTTTTTAATTACAGCAATAGGCCTTTCACTTGGCGGTACTACCGGTTATGCCATTAACCCAGCACGAGATCTTGGCCCTCGTATTGCACATTTTCTTCTTCCGATTTCCGGAAAAGGGGGATCAAACTGGAGTTATTCATGGATACCGGTCACAGGACCATTTATTGGTGCTGCCCTGGCCGCTTTTTTTTATAAAGGTTTTTTCTTAAATGAAGGGACAAGCATGTTTTATATTACACTTGCAGCTACTGCTGCCATTATTGCAATGATCAAGTTTTTATCGGTTGGATCAGCTGTACAGGTAGCTACACATAAATAAAGGGGATGATTCTATGGAAAGATATATACTTTCAATTGATCAAGGAACAACCAGCTCAAGGGCTATTTTATTTAATAAAAAAGGGGAAATAGTTCATTCAGCTCAAAAAGAATTTAAACAGTTTTTTCCAAACCCTGGCTGGGTTGAACACGATGCAAATGAAATCTGGGCTTCTGTCCTTGCTTGCATGGCAAGCGTGTTAACAGAAAAAAACATTCAAGCCGGCCAGGTTGACGCCATTGGCATCACAAACCAGCGGGAAACAGCTGTTATTTGGGATAAGAAAACGGGCCGGCCAATTTACCATGCGGTTGTCTGGCAGTCCCGTCAAACAGCTGATATTTGCGCAGAAATAAAAAAATCAGGGCACGAGCAAACATTTCGGGATAAAACGGGGCTGCTAGTGGATCCTTATTTTTCTGGAACAAAAGTAAAATGGATTCTTGACCATGTAGAAGGCGCCCGTGAAAAAGCAGAAAAAGGGGAATTATTGTTTGGAACAATTGATACGTGGCTTATCTGGAAGTTAACCGGCGGCCAGGCGCATGTAACTGATTATTCCAATGCAGCAAGAACCCTGATGTTTAACATTCACACCCTTGAATGGGACAATGAACTGCTGGAAATTTTAACAGTACCAAAAACATTGCTGCCAGAAGTGCGTCCGTCATCAGAAGTATACGGCAAAACGGCATCATTTCATTTTTTTGGACAAGAAGTGCCGGTAGCAGGTGCTGCGGGAGATCAGCAAGCCGCTTTGTTCGGACAAGCTTGTTTTGAAAAAGGCATGGCGAAAAACACATACGGCACCGGATGTTTTATGCTTATGAATACAGGGGAGAAAGCAGTAAAATCCGAACATGGGCTACTGACAACCATTGCATGGGGAATAGACGGAAAAGTTGAATATGCCCTGGAAGGAAGTATTTTTGTGGCTGGTTCTGCAATACAGTGGCTAAGGGATGGCATGCGCATGTTTAAAGAAGCAGCAGACAGCGAACGCTATGCAGAAAGGGTTCATTCAACTGATGGCGTTTATGTGGTGCCCGCTTTTGTCGGCCTGGGCACTCCTTATTGGGAAAGCGACGTGAGGGGTGCTGTTTTCGGCCTTACACGCGGCACTGAAAAAGAACATTTTATTCGTGCGGTGCTTGAATCCCTCGCCTATC
Organism: Domibacillus sp.; assembly: GCA_031177795.1. Lineage (GTDB taxonomy): Bacteria > Bacillota > Bacilli > Bacillales > Domibacillaceae > Domibacillus. Next base: position 1,385 of record JAPSKG010000251.1, on the reverse strand, counting down.
AAACAAAAGACGTGCTAGAAGCAATGGAAGCAGACTCAGGAATTTCATTAAAAACGTTGCGTGTAGACGGCGGTGCCGTTATGAATGCTTTTTTGATGCAATTTCAAAGTGATATTTTAAATGTCCCAGTTGAGCGTACACTGATTAATGAAACAACGGCTCTTGGTGCCGCTTACCTGGCGGGTCTTGCTGTAGGCTTTTGGAGCGACCGTTCAGAAATCTCGCAAAACTGGCAGATCGCCCGCACGTTTAACCCGGGCATGGAAGAAAAAGTGCGTGAAAGCTTGTATAATGGCTGGAAAAAAGCTGTAAAAGCAGCTATTGCCTTTCAATAAAAGCAGTGATATAATGGTAACAAGTTAATAATTGTCCGGAGAAACTGGAGAGACCTGAAAGCGAAACAGCCAAATCTGTTTTCGCATTTTCAGGTCTCTTTTTGTTTATTTCGGGGTAAAAAACAAAAACTAGACCAGGGAGATGACAAAATGAACTTTACAAATAAAGATCGCTCTCAAAAAATAAGCATGCTTCAAAACAAGGAATTTGACGTACTTGTTATTGGCGGAGGAATTACTGGTGCCGGCATCGCTCTGGATGCGGCGATGCGTGGAATGAAAACAGCTTTGATAGACATGCAGGATTTTGCGGCAGGCACCTCAAGCCGTTCAACAAAATTAGTGCATGGCGGGCTTCGCTATTTAAAGCAATTTGAAGTGAAAATGGTAGCAGAAGTGGGAAAAGAACGAGCCATTGTTTATGAAAACGGCCCCCACGTCACTACTCCTGAATGGATGCTGTTGCCTTTACATAAAGGCGGAACGTTTGGCCCGGTTTCTACTTCTGCAGGACTTCTTGTTTACGATTTTTTGGCTGGCGTTAAGCGGACTGAGCGGCGAAAAATGCTTTCGGCCCAAGAAACGCTTGAAAAAGAGCCACTAATTAAAAAAGATGGTTTAAAAGGGGGCGGCTACTATGTGGAATACCGGACAGATGATGCGCGTCTTACATTGGAAGTAATGAAAAAAGCGGTAGAAAAAGGAGCTTTATGTTTAAATTATGTAAAAGCAGAAAAATTTCTTTATGAAAATGGTGTTATCACAGGTGTTCGAGTACAGGATCAAATTCGGCAGCTGAATTTTGAAATCTCCGCCAAAAAAGTGATTAATGCAGCCGGGCCATGGGTGGATAAAATTCGTGAAAAAGACAGCAAAGGAAATGGCAAGCATTTGCGCCTTACAAAAGGGGTGCATATTGTAGTGGATCAATCTATTTTTCCTCTTCAGCAAGCTGTTTATTTTGATACACCAGATAAGCGAATGGTATTTGCCATTCCCCGCGATGGCAAAACATATGTAGGCACTACAGATACTTTTTACAATACAGAT
>JAPSKG010000250.1 GCA_031177795.1 Domibacillus sp. | reverse complement strand
AAAGTTTTTACTAAAAAGTTTGTTTTTCAGAAAGGAACTAGTTTTGTTTTAAAAAAAGAAGAAAGGGTAATAAAAAGAAAAACGCATAACACAAGTTAGGTCAGCCAGTTGCCGGCTCATACCTCCGTATAACCAAACCACCAGGGAGGAATACACATGATGAAAAGTAAAAAAAGTTATTTTAATACTTCACAGCTGCTTCTTGAACTAAGCAGCGGATGGCATAAATATCAATACCGGAAATTTGAATACCTGGAAGAAGGATGCATCAATAAAAAGATTCAAAAAGAATTAAAAGAAAAAAAGTTGTATCATTACCAAAAATACATAGAGCGGTCTGCGCCATTTGAAGAAAACGCAAGAGCATAAGCCAAAAAGAAAAAAGCAACCATTCAGGATGCTTTTTTCTTTTTTATTTATCTTCAAAAACAAAACAGGGAAATGGTTTTTTAAAGTAAACAGCTTCAGCCGCAATGCATAAAAGCACGGTTAGAACTCTTAACGAAAGGGAAACAATACACGAAAAGACACTATAAAAAAGGGGGGGCAAACATGAGAGTTGGCTATGCATGCATTAACATGACACTTCCTTCTAAATTTAAAACCTGCAGGTTAAAAACGGTTGAAACGGAAGGCATACAAAAAGTGAAAGAGCTTTCTTTGCATAATTTAAATGAAACACTTCGTGTCATCAAATGGAATATTGATCACGAGATTTATTTTTACCGGATGAGCAGCGATTTAATTCCATTTTGCACACATCCCATCATGAGCTGGGAATGGTCTAAAGACGAAGATGTCCAGCATATTACCAATCAAATAAAGGAACTTCAAAAAAAACATGATTTGCGGTTATCTGTACATCCCGGCCAATATACGCTGCTTAATTCATTAAATGAAGAAATTATCCGGAAATCGATTGTCGATCTTGCCTACCATATGACTTTGTTGGAGCTCACTGGCGGATCAGACATGATTTTGCATGTTGGCGGAGCATACGGAGATAAGGAATCGGCAAAAAAACGATTTATTTCTTCCTATAAAACGCTTCCGGAAAACATAAAAGATGTTTTGCGAATTGAAAATGACGATAAAATTTTTACCATTGAAGATGTCCTGGAGCTTTGCCGGGAAACAGGGGCCGCTGCTTGCTTTGATATTCACCACCACATTTGCCACCATGAAAATGACCGGGATGTAAAAGAGATTATCGACGATGTAGTGGATACATGGAAAAACAAAAATATTATTCCGAAAATGCATATTAGTTCAGGGAAAAATGCTAAAACAGACCGCTCTCACCATACCTATATTTTTGAAGAAGACTGGAATTTCTTTATAAACAAGTTAAACGGTCATGATGTGGACGTGATGGTGGAAGCAAAAATGAAAGAAAAAGCGGTATTGAAAATTAAGGAGTTTGCCGATTAAAAAACAATTAAATCACATAACTTTTTGAAAACAGGAACTTGTTAAACAAATTGCTTTAATCCGAATTATTTTAAATAAACTACGTGATACGTTCGATATTTGCGTGTTATAATGTGGTGGAAGCAGCAGGGGCAGTGAAAATCATTAAAAATAACGGACATTAAGGAGAATCGTTTATGAGCGGATTGCAAACTAAAAAAATTATGATGCTTGGATCGGGCGAACTTGGGAAAGAAGTAGTAATTGAAGCCCAGCGCCTCGGGATACATACAGTGGCAGTGGATCGCTATGAGAACGCTCCAGCCATGCAGGTGGCGCACTCTTCACATGTGATTAATATGCTGGATAAAGAAGCTTTGCGCGCGCTTGTAGAACAGGAAAAGCCGGATTATATTATTCCTGAAATTGAAGCTATCGCAACAGAAACACTGATTGAACTTGAAAAAGAAGGCTTTCATGTTGTTCCAACAGCTAAAGCAACAAATTTAACGATGGACCGTGAAGGCATTCGCCGACTGGCCAGCGAAACACTTGGTTTGCCCACTGCCAAGTACGAGTTTGCGGACACGCTTGATGAGCTAAAAGAAGCTGTCCAAAAAATTGGCACGCCATGTGTGATCAAACCAATTATGAGCTCTTCAGGAAAAGGACAAAGTGTTTGCCGGACATTTGATGATGTGGAAGCATCATGGAATGCTGCAATGGAAGGCGGCCGCGCCAAAAAAACACGCGTTATTGTAGAAGAATTTATTACATTTGAATCTGAAATTACATTATTAACGGTTCGGTCTGTTTCAGGTACATCTTACTGTGCACCAATCGGCCATATCCAGCAAGATGGCGATTACATTGAATCCTGGCAGCCGCATAATATGACAGAAGAGCAAATTTCAGAAGCCGAAATAATCGCCAAAAAAATCACCGATGCACTTGGCGGTTACGGATTGTTTGGCGTTGAGTTGTTTCTTACAAACAAAGGCATTTACTTTAGTGAAGTGTCTCCGCGCCCTCATGATACAGGGATGGTCACAATGGTCACACAGGATTTATCTGAATTCGCGATCCACATCCGCGCAATTTTAGGGTATCCAATTCCATCTATCCGTTTGTTGTCACCAGGGGCAAGCCGCACGATTAAAGCATGGGAAGAAAAATCTTCCTATCGCTTAAAAGGAATTGAAAACGCCCTGGAAACACCTGATACGCAAGTACGGATTTTTGGAAAGCCGGAAACGAAAAAAGGGCGTCGAATGGCTGTTGTGTTAACGTCCGCAGAGTCCGTAGACAAAGCTCGCGACCAAGCAGAACAAGCGGCTTCTCATATTTCCATTGAATACTAAGAAGCGCAAAAAGCGGCCTGGAGTTTTTCTGGGCCGCTTTTTCTATGATGCGTCCGAAGAAAGTGCAGTCAAAATTGCTTTTATTTCCGCAATTTTTTCTTCGTCGCCCTGCTGGATGTAATAATACAGCTTGCTTAACAAATAATCGATTTCTTTGTATTGTTCCTCTTTTGCAGCAAGAAGATGGTCAAACTCGTTTTGCCTGGCCCGAGCAGAAAATTGAATTGTTTGGTTTAAACAAGCCAGAACCTTTTCTTCCACAATTTTCGCAGAAACAAGCTCCATTGTATGTTTGTGACGCACAAACGTTATTTGATTGCTGGCCGAAGGATGGTACGCATGTAAAATCATTTGGCCTTTATTAAATCCCCAAAATATTAAATAATGCTGGCGCGACAGCTCGTGAACCAGGGTTTTTAACTGCTCTTTTGTAAGATGCAGAGACAGATTTTGATATTCCATCATCAAGAACGCCCCCTAACAGGTAAGTAAACGCTTG
>JAPSKG010000249.1 GCA_031177795.1 Domibacillus sp. | reverse complement strand
ACATATGCCGCATAAGGAGGCCTCAGCGGGCCATCTGCTGTTAATTCAATGCTCGCCCCTTGAATAAATGTTCCTGCAGCCATAATTACGTCATCTTCGTAACCAGGCATATAAGCCGGCTGGGGAGACACATGCGAATTGACCGGTGATGCAAATTGAATAGCCTGGCAAAAATCCACCATTTTTTCACGGTCTTCAAACTGCACAGCTTGAATTAAGTCAGTGCGCGTTTCATGCCAGGAAGGAGTTGTTTTCATCCCAAACAGTTCAAGCATTGCAGCCGTAAACACTGCTCCTTTTAAGCTTTCAGCTACAACATGAGGCGCCAGAAAAAGGCCCTGGTACATTTCCTGAAGGCTATAAAGGCTTGCTCCTGCTTCGGCACCAATTCCTGGTGATGTCATACGATAAGAACAGCTTTCCACAAACTCTTTTTTTCCTGCAATGTAACCGCCCGTTTTTGCAAGGCCGCCGCCGGGATTTTTTATTAGCGAACCGGCAATTAAGTCTGCTCCTGCATGGAGAGGCTCTGTTTTTTCAACAAATTCCCCGTAGCAGTTATCGACAAAAACAACTGCATCTGGCTTAATTGATTTTACAAATTCGGTCATTTCGCGAATTTCTTCAATTGTAAAAGAAGGGCGAACTGCATAGCCTTTTGAGCGCTGAATGGCAATCATCCTGGTTTTTTCATTTATTTTGTTTTTGATTTGGTTAAAATCCGGCCGGCCATTTTCCTTTAAATCAGCTTGCTGATAGGAAATGTTAAACTCACGCAGTGACCCATTTGCCGGACTATTGATTCCAATAATCTCATCCAGTGTATCATACGGCTTGCCTGTAATATACAAAAGCTCATCGCCAGGCCGCAAAATGCCAAACAAGGAAATTGTGATAGCATGAGTGCCGGAGATGATTTGCGGCCTTACAAGCGCGCTTTCGCCTCCAAATATGTCCGCATAAACTTTTTCAAGAGTGTCGCGTCCCGAATCATCGTATCCATACCCTGTTGATGGCGTAAAATGAAAATCACTCACCTGGTTTTTTTGAAAGCTTTTCAATACACGAAATTGATTGTATTCAGCCATACCGGCAATTTTTTGATGTATTTCAGCAATTTTTTTTTCGGCTTCCTCGGCTTTTCCACGAATGATTTGGCCATTTTTCAGTAAATCAAACATACTTGTCATTTATTACATCCTTCTTTCTCTTTCACTTTTTTTATCATAGCAAAAGCAGCGTTTTCTTAAAAGAAAAAGTAGCTGATATAGAAAGAATCGTTTATAATAAAAGCCGAACATTAAACATTTTGAATGAAAGAAGGTTCGGAATGGAATTTACATGGGATATTTTCACAGTGATTGGCACAATTGCCTTCGCTATATCCGGCGCTATTGTTGCAATGGAAGAAGAATACGATTTATTTGGAATTTATATTTTAGGAATGATTACGGCGTTTGGCGGCGGAGCAATACGTAACTTATTAATTGGCGTACCTGTTTCTGCTTTATGGGAGCAAGGGGAATTTTTTACGATTGCAGCTCTTTCCATTACGGCTGTGATTTTGTTTCCACAAAACCTGCTGCGGCACTGGCCGGTTTGGGGAAACTTTTTTGATGCCATTGGCCTGGCTGCTTTTGCTGTTCAAGGAGCTTTATATGCTTCTAACATAGGACACCCTCTTAGTGCCGTTGTTGTTGCAGCTGTTTTAACAGGAAGCGGCGGCGGTCTTGTCCGGGACGTTCTGGCACAGCGCAAGCCAGCGCTTTTGCGCGATGAAGTCTACGGCGTTTGGGCGGCTCTAGCCGGATTGATTATCGCTCTTGGCGGAGCAGAATCTCCCGTTCAGCTTATTGTTTTGTTTCTTTTTATTACAGCACTCCGGGTTTTATCTTATAAATACGGCTGGCATTTGCCAAAAAGGAAATTGAATTTTTAAAAAAGCACTCGCTGCGCGGGTGCTTTTTTTTGAAAAAAATAAGTCCGTGTGATTACACGGACTCTTTTTTTAATAGAAACATATCGCCTTTTCCTGCTTTCATTGCTTTTTCCGTCAGCAGAGAATGCAGCATCATATCATTAAAGATCCGGGCTATATCTTCAATGGACAGCGCACCGTCTTTTTTAAACCATTTATACATCCAGTTAATCATGCCCATGATAGCCATTGTGGAAATTTCAGCAGGCACTTCCGGACGGAAATCACCATTTTCCTGGCCTTCTTTAATAATTTGCAAAAGCAGCTGGCGGTATTGGTCCCGCTTTTCATTAATCTGTTTTTCAAAATCGCCTTTTAAGTACGTGCTTTCTTGATAAAACACTGTAATATGCGATTTATATAAATCAAAAATTTTCGTGAACGACGTAATAATGGCACACATTCTTGAAACAGGGTCCGTTTCTTTATCATATGAATCTTTTGCCCTGTTTAGCAAATAAGAAATAAACACATCATGAATGTGATAAAGAAGCTCATCTTTTGAACGGAAATTATGATAAAATCCGCCTTTTGAGGTACCGCATTCATCAACAATCTGATCAACGGTTACCCCATGATAGCCGTGTTTTTCAAACATAATTAAAGCGGTTTCAATGATTCTTTCTTTTACAGGTTTTTTTTTCATTGTCATCGTCATCATCCTTTTGGACATTTTATCACAGGTGTTTTTATTATGACAATTGAAAATCTTCTCCTTTCAACATTTTCAATTCTTTTTTTGAATGAACAGATTGCTTCATTAACCTTACTGCTTGTCTCCGGGCTGCTTTTTCAATTAATGTTCGGATATTGCGCCCATTCGCAAATCGGAAGCCGCTCGCTTTTTTTTCTTCGCGTATAATGGTTGTGAGCAAAACACGGGCCGAGGGGTCAATTTCGTAGTTTTTTTCTACGGCAATTGTTTCAGCGATCCGGAGCAACTCTTCTACTGTATAATCTTCAAAATGATGCGTTATTGGAAACCTTGACTGCAATCCCGGATTCATCGACAAAAAATGCGCCATTTCTCGCGGATAACCAGCCAAGATTAAAATAAAAGCGTTTTGGTGATCTTCCATTTGTTTAACAAGTGTGTCAATAGCTTCTTTGCCAAAGTCTTTTTCGCCGCCGCGCGCTAAAGAATAAGCTTCATCAATAAACAAAACGCCGCCAAGTGCTTTTTTTACAAGATCGCGTGTTTTTTGGGCGGTATGGCCTATATACTCCCCAACAAGATCAGCGCGCTCCGCTTCAATAAAATGCCCTTTTTCTAAAATACCCAGTTTTTTAAACA
>JAPSKG010000248.1 GCA_031177795.1 Domibacillus sp. | reverse complement strand
GAACGCTTTATTTCCGGACGGAACAATCCTTCTTGCTCCAGCTTTTTTTTCAGCTGCTCAAAAGCCACAAACAAATCACCCACGCCATCTGGCTTCATTGTTTTTACATACATTTGATAGTGCCCGCTTGACTCGTAAACAGTAACTTCGCCTGTTAAAACAACCTGCATGCCATTTTCCGGACGGAATTTTATTGTTTTTGCAGATGCTGAAAACATAACGGCAGCCATTCGAGCACTTTCATCTTTTAGTGTAAAATAAAGATGCCCGCTTGAATGATGCTTAAAATTTGAAATTTCTCCTTTTACAGTTACTTCTTTCAAATGAGGATCTGCGTCAAATTTTCTTTTTATGTATTTTGTTAGTGCTTTTACTGTTAAGTAATTGGCTTCCATTTCTGTTCACCTTTTTCTTTCTACTAAAAAAAACTGTCTTTCCGATTATAACACGACCGGAAAGACAGTTTCATTCATCAGCTATACAATTTTACTTGGCTGCAAATGCTTTCGCTGATTTTACTGTGTTGTAAAGAAGCATCGTGATTGTCATGGGCCCAACGCCGCCCGGAACCGGTGTAATCGCTCCTGCTATTTCTTTTGCGCTGTTAAAATCAACGTCTCCGCACAACTTTCCTTCTTCATTGCGGTTAATTCCAACGTCTATTACAATAGCCCCTGGTTTTATATGGTCTGCTGTCACATAATTCGCAATGCCCACAGCGGCAATAATAACGTCCGCCTGGCGAGTAATTTCTGTCAGGTTTTTTGTGCGCGAGTGGCAAATAGTAACAGTCGCATTGTTCATTAAAGAAAGAAGCGCCGCTGGTTTTCCAACAATGTTACTTCTTCCAATAACCACAACATGTTTGCCTTCAAGAGAAATATTTTCTTTTTCAAACATTTTAATAATGCCATATGGCGTACATGAATAAAAAGAATCTTTTCCAATTGCCATTTTCCCTACATTAACTGGATGGAAACCATCAACATCTTTTTCAGGAGCAATTGCGTCAATTACTTTGTCTTCCGAAATGTGCTTTGGCAGCGGCAACTGCACAAGAATACCGTGAATTTTATTATCATTATTTAACTCGTTTACTTTTTGAAGCAGCGCTTCTTCAGTAAAATCAGCCGGATATCGGTGCACTTCCGAATAAATGCCAATTTCTTTGCTGCTTTTTTCTTTGCTGTTTACATATGTGTGAGATGCTTGATCGTCTCCTACAATAACAACGGCAAGCCCTGGTGTTGTACCAGATGCTTTTAGCGCCTCAATTTCTTCTTTTAATTCTGCCCGTATATCTTTTGCAATTTCTTTTCCGTTAATAATCGCTGCTGTCATGAAAAAATCCCTCGCTTACTCCATTGATTGGTGAACTTTTGATAAAACACCATTAATAAATTTTCCCGCACGTTCATCGCTAAAATATTTTGCTAATTCAATTGCTTCGTTTACCGCAACTTTTGCTGGAATATCTTCTGCATAACTCATTTCATACACTGCGAGGCGTAAAATGTTCCGGTCTACTTTCGCCAAGCGGTCAAATGACCATTTTTCAAGGTTTGCTTTAATTTTCGCGTCGATTTTGTCTAAATTCTGTTCTACACCTGTTACAATTTCGTGTAAATAACTGCTGTCGCTTTCATCGCCATTTAAAACGGTTTCGATTGCCTCTGCTGATCCCGCTCCACTTACGTCCATTTGATAAAGAGCCTGGATGCCCTTTTCACGTGCCGTGCGTCTATTCATTCATGTTAACTCCTTTATAATTAATGCCTTTCTGATCATAGCATAAAAAGAGCCTGGCGAAAACATGAGAAACACGCTTCGGTATTAATCATACCGAAGCGTGTTTCTTTTATACTTCATCTTGATACTCGGGCTCTGGCTGCTTTGTTTCGAATTGAATGCCGACAATATGAATATTTACTTCATCTGCTTCAAGTGCTGTCATATTAAGAAGTGTTTGCCGGATTCCTTCTTGTATAAGCTGAGCAACGCGCGGAATCGAAACGCCAAATTTCATAACACAGTAAACGTCTACCTTAATTCCTTCTTCTGTTAACTCGACACGGACGCCTTTGCCGTGGTTTTTTTTGCCAAGGCGCTCTACAACACCTGATGCAAAACTGCCGCGCATTTTTTCAACACCTTCTACTTCCGACGCAGCAATACCTGCAATGACTTCAATGACTTCTGGTGCAATTTCAATTCTTCCATGCCCGTTTTCACCATTGCTCATTTCAAGTACCTGATTTGTAGATTGTTGTTCTGCCATGCTGTGCACCTCCGAAATTAAGATTGAGTTTTCATCACGTCATAAAGTTCAAGAAACTTCGTGTTAAAATCCCCGCTGATAAACACCTCATGTTCAAGCAGTTTATGATGGAATGGAATTGTTGTGTGTACACCTTCTATCACAAACTCAGACAATGCTCGTTTCATTCGGGCAATAGCTTCTTCACGCGTTTTACCATGTACAATTAGTTTTGCCACCATTGAATCATAATATGGCGGAATCATATAGCCTGGATACACGGCAGAATCAATACGAACACCATATCCTCCAGGCGGAAGATATCCTTCTACCCTTCCCGCTGACGGCATAAAGTTTTTTTCCGGGTTCTCAGCGTTGATTCGGCATTCAATCGCCCATCCATCAAATGTAACTTCCTCTTGTGTAAGAGAAAGCACTTCACCAGAAGCCACTAGAATCTGTTCTTTAATTAAATCCACACCTGTTACCATTTCTGTTACTGGATGTTCCACTTGAATCCGTGTATTCATTTCCATGAAATAAAACATGCCCGCATGTACATCATAAATAAATTCTACTGTGCCTGCACCTGTATAATCAACTGCTTTCGCTGCTTTTACAGCCGCTTCTCCCATTTCAGCTCTTGTTTTTTCATTTAAAGCTGGTGATGGAGTTTCCTCAAGAAGTTTTTGCATACGGCGCTGAATAGTACAATCACGTTCGCCGAGATGAATAACATTGCCATGTGTATCTGCCATAACTTGAATTTCAACATGACGGAAATCTTCAATGAATTTTTCAAGGTAAACACCGGGGTTTCCAAAAGCAGTGGCCGCTTCTTGCTGCGTCATATTCACGCCTTTTTCAAGTTCGGCCTCGTTGCGTGCAACGCGAATTCCTTTTCCGCCGCCGCCTGCCGTTGCCTTAATAATAACCGGGTAACCGATCTGCGCAGCAATTTCCAATCCTTCTTCCACGTCTTTTATGATGCCATCTGATCCGGGAACGATTGGCACTCCGGCTTTTTGCATAGTGTCCCG
>JAPSKG010000247.1 GCA_031177795.1 Domibacillus sp. | reverse complement strand
CCTTTTACCGATGTAAGCGGATTGCGCACTTCGTGTGCTATGCCTGCGGCAATCTGGCCAATTGAAGCAAGTTTTTCCTGGTCATTAATACGTTTTTCCGCTTTTTTCCGTTCTGTTATATCTCGGAAAACAGTTTGAATGGCTTTTGTGCTGCCGAACATTACTGGGTGGCAGAATAGTTGAACTTCAACTTTTGAACCATCAAATCTAGTAATGGTGTGTTCAATCATTTCCGCTGGTTCTGTGCCTTCCATCCCCTGGCGGATCCGTTCCGCAATTTCCATTTTGGTTTTTTCTTCAAAAAGATCCAGTACACAAGCTCCTAAAAGCTCTTTTTTTTCTGCTTTTAAAAACCGGGCGCCTGCATCGTTTATATATATCACCTGATGATTACGGTGAATAACGATCGTTTCAATTGAATACTCAATAATTTGCTGGTATATACTTTCACTTGCTATCAGTGGTTCGTGATCATCCTCAACAATATTTCCCGTCATTTTCCCACTCCCTTTTTCAAAATTTTATATGAAGCAGGAAAATTTCTCAAGATAAAAAAACCGCTCATTAAGAAACGGTTTTTTGGTTACACGCCTTTTTTATTTCCCCAAACAAATGTATGAAGCTGCGGCAGCACTCGAACTCTTTTAAAATCTGGATCTGGCATTACAAGATTAATTAGCCATTCGTATCTGCGAGACAAATGAATAAGCAGTTTTGCATCATCAATTTCTTGAAGCTGGTCGTTTCCTACTTGCAGGAAAAAAGGTGTATTCGGAAACAATTGATGAACTTTTTTAGCGTAAGCCAAATCTTCTTCATTAAAAACCACAACCTTTAAGCTGACTGCCTGGCCCGCTGTTCGATTAATAATTTCTTCCAGGCGATTAAAATCTGTATCCATCCCCGAGCTTGGCGGCTTTGGAGAAATGGTTAGCTCATCAATCTGTTGAAACCAGGGCTGGAATTTAGATCCTTGCGTTTCAAGAGCAGACAAAATGCCTTTTGATTTAAACAGAGCAAGCAGGCCGTCAATATGCGGCAAAAGAGCTGGATTTCCTCCAGAGATTGTTACATGATCAAATGTATTTCCCCCAATGGCGACAAGCTCATCGTATATTTCTTCGGGAGTCATTTTTCGGATGTCTTCTTTAGCGCTGCCATCCCATGTAAAAGCTGAATCACACCAGGAGCATCGATAATCACAGCCTGCCGTACGGACAAACATGGTTTTCCGCCCAATTACTGCTCCTTCGCCCTGTACAGTAGGCCCGAATATTTCTAAAACAGGAATCATGAAAAGTCACCTTTTCTGGGGCGATAGATCACGTAGCTTGTTGGTGTTTCGCGCAAATATACTTGCAGGCACTTTGGCTTATTTGGTGTTTTATCCAGCGCTTCCTGAACAACTTCCCAAATAATCCGGGCTACCACTTCTGTGGTAGGAAAGCGATCAGCAGTTTTTTCTGAAAACAGTGTATCTTCATTTAAAACAGTGTGGTCAAAGCGTTTATGAATAAGCGATTTGATAAGCTGAAAATTAACAAGAAATCCAGAATCATTTAATTGATCGCCGGCAACTGTAATATTGGCAAAGTACGTGTGACCATGAAGATTCCGGCAAGCGCCTGCTTCCTCGTGCGGTACATAGTGCGCTGCGGCAAATTGAAAATCTTTATTTAACTCATAACGGAAATCGTGCATCGGTGCCGGATAAATTTGCTGCATCATTGCACGTCTCCTCCTTTTTCTTCTAAATATTGGTCTAAGCCGTTTTGACGAAGCTTACAGGCTGGACATTCTCCACAGCCAGCTCCTTTTATTCCATTATAACAAGTTAAAGTCCGCTCGCGAACATAATCAAATGCCCCAAGCTCGTCGGCCAGCTTCCATGTTTCTTTTTTATCGAGCCACATAAGCGGCGTGTGAATAACAAAATTATGGTCCATTGATAAATTTAACGTCACATTCAATGACTTGACAAATGAGTCCCGGCAATCCGGATAACCGCTGAAATCTGTTTCACACACTCCTGTTACAATGTGGCGTGCGCCTGCTTGCTTGCCAAGAATAGAAGCAAACGATAAAAAAAGCAGGTTTCGTCCCTCAACAAATGTGGAAGGAAGCTCTCCTTCTTTTACTTCAATTTCAATATCTGATCTTGTTAATGCACTTGGCGCCAATTGATTTAAAAGCTGCATATCCAATATATGATGCGGAACATTCAAATCGGCGGCAATTTCTTTTGCCACCAAAATTTCCTCATTGTGGCGCTGCCCGTAATTAAACGTTACAGCAATCACTTCTTTAAACGTTTGTTTAGCCCAAAACAAGCAAGTTGTGCTGTCCTGGCCGCCGCTAAAAACAACAACGGCTTTTTCTTCTTTAAGCATATGTTTACTCCTTCTTCCTTATCCGAAAGAAAAGGTACGCGAAGACAATAGAAAAAAACCGTCATGTGCCGGTTTTCACTTAGTTTTTTATAGAGGGAGTTCGCGAACCTCTCCCGCTAACAGCGGAATGTCTTCTTTCATTTATGATTTCATTTGGTCATTGGCTTTACGGATCTGCTCTTCTAACTGTTTTGTTTTTTTCTCTTCTTTTTTAGATACACGCTTAATAAAAAGAAAAGCGGCAACAGCCATCAGCAAAAAAAACAACATGGAGATCGCTGCTGGAATATATTCTGTTTTATCTTCAGGAAAATATAAAAAATTGCCGAATCCCAACAAAAGGTTCGTTAGCACAAAAAAAGCCTCCATTCATTGATTCACCGTTTATTATAGCAGGAGAATGTAATAAATCCAATAACCTGCTTTCTTCATTTCCATTTATATAGGAAAATTGATACAATAACGTTTCAAGGGAGGGAAAGAAAATGAATATTGGAGATTTGGTAACAGCTCATTATAAAACCGGCAAATATACAGGAACGATTACAGGTATTCGGCCCGGCACTTATACGGTAAAAGTGTCATCCGTTTTGCGCCATCCAGTTCAAGGCGACCTTCACAATCCAAACCAAGCAGAAGTGCCTTTTTTTCATGAAAGAAAAGCTCTTGCCCATAATGAGCAAGCAAATATTCCCGAAGCAGCAGTTCATCCGTTTGATGAAAAGCCTTTGTCCTACAATGAATCACTTATTCAGGCAGTGAAAAAGCTAGAAGAACGTCTTCAATCGAAAGAAGATGCTTTTTCTAGACGGAGCTTTGAATCGCTGCAATCTATTAAAAAAGAATATTCTCTCATGTACAATATCTCATTTGAATAACAATTTTTGTGAACAACAGCCCTTTATTTACATCTTTTTTTCCTTTATGATGGTA
>JAPSKG010000246.1 GCA_031177795.1 Domibacillus sp. | reverse complement strand
CTTGAAGTAAGCCACAAAGGCGTTGCGACAGGACGTCGCGTATTTAGCCTTTGATCCTTATATTAATAGAATTTGAAAGGTGATACAAATGAATGAAACTGCTCAGTTAAATTTTGCGCTTGCTGATGTGCTAATGGGGTTTGATCCTTATAATGCAGGAGCAGGTTTTTACGATACAGAAATGGCCGATGTTATTTATGCGGTTCATCAATTGAACGATGTTGAAAAGCTTGCTGTGGCGATACGCCGCATTTATGAACATTCTTTTGACTCGCCTATGCCAGGTGGAAACCCCGTGGCGCTTGCGAAAAAATTACTGGAAATAAAAAACAACACCTCTTGTAGTTTGTGAAAAAACACAAAAATATCGATTGATTTTAGTGAAATGCACAAAGGGAGACTATTTTTGTTATAATGAAGCATGTAGTTTTTGACATAGTTGAGGAGGGGCATTAATGAAGCTGAATGAAAAAGAAGTGGAAATTCTTGAAATTCTGCAGAAAAACGCACGCTTTAAAGCGGTGGATATTGCGAAAATGATCGGTCTTACAGAACCAGAAGTGAGGGAGATCATTCGCCGCCTGGAAGAAGAAAAAGTGATTGTTCATTACGCCACGCTTGTTGACTGGGCAAAAATGGATGATTACACAGGCGTGACAGCAATGATTGATGTGAAAGTAACACCAAAGCGCGGCGTCGGTTTTGATGAAGTAGCAGAACGGATTTACCGCTTTAAAGAAGTCAGCTCGGTTTATTTAATGTCGGGTGTTTATGATTTATCTGTAACTGTAGAAGGGAAATCGATGAACGAAATTGCCCGGTTTGTATCAGAAAAGCTGTCAACGCTTGATTCGGTCGTTTCAACAACGACTCATTTCCAGCTGAAAAAATATAAGCATGATGGCATGATTTATGCCTCCAAAAATGAAGACAATCGAATCGTGGTGTCACCGTGATGACCGTAACAAAAAGCTATATCGCTAAATCCGTTGAAAACATGCGGCCATCAGGCATCCGCAAATTTTTTGATCTGGCAGCCACGATGGAAGGCGTTGTTTCCCTCGGTGTGGGGGAACCTGATTTTGTGACCACCTGGTCTGTTCGTGAAGCAGCCATTTCATCACTTGAACGTGGTTTTACTTCTTATACGGCAAACGCAGGATTAATGGAACTTCGCCAGGAAATTACAAATTACATGGCTAAACGGTTTCAAGTTTCTTATTCCCCAAAAGATGAAATTATTGTGACTGTTGGTGCCAGTCAAGCACTGGATATTGCCATGCGTGCTCTTATAGACCCGGGCGATGAAATTATTGTGGTAGAACCATGTTTTGTTTCCTATGCTCCGCTAGTAGAACTTGCTGGTGGAAAAGCTGTAACAATTGGAACAACGGGCCAAACCGGTTTTAAGCTTCAGCCTGATCAGCTTGAAGCAGCTGTTACGCCCAAAACAAAAGCTTTATTGCTTTGCTATCCAAATAACCCGACGGGCACTCAACTGGAAAAAGAAGATCTTGAACGAATAGCAGAGATTGTGAAAAAACACGATTTGCTCGTGATTGCAGATGAAATTTATGCAGAGCTTGCATACGATAAAGTGCACACCTCTATTGCTTCATTAGAAGGAATGAGAGAACGGACTATTTTAATTAACGGGTTTTCAAAAGGTTTTGCCATGACAGGATGGCGGCTTGGGTTTACCTGTGCGCCAAAAGAAATTTCAAGCGCCATGCTGAAAATTCACCAATATGCAATGATGTGCGCGTCAACACCTGCTCAATTTGCAGCAATCGAAGCGCTCCAGCGGGGAATGCCGGATGTGGAAAGCATGAAAAAAGATTATCGCCAGCGCCGAAACTACATGGTTCAGTCGTTTAATGAAATAGGTCTTGAATGCCATTTGCCGGGCGGCGCGTTTTATGTATTTCCATCCATTCAATCAACAGGCCTTACATCAGAACAATTTGCAGAAGAGCTTTTATTGGAAGAAAAAGTAGCGGTTGTTCCGGGCTCTGTTTTTGGCAAAGGCGGGGAAGGCTATATCCGTTGCTCTTATGCTTCTTCTATGGCACAGTTGCAAGAAGCAATTAAACGAATCAGCCACTTTATTCAAAAACGGCAGTCAGCATAAAAAAGGAAGAGCCCACTGGGCTCTTCCTTTTTTTAATTAAGCAAACCAAGAGAATGAAAAAACACAAATAAAATAGCTGCTGGTGCTGCATACTTTACAAGAATGTACCAAATATAAAATAAACTGCTGCTTATGGCCGATCCTCTTTGTATTTCTTCCTGGACAATTGATTTTTTTACTTTAAACCCGACAAACAGTGCAATAAACAATGCTCCGAGCGGCATGGCAATACTGCTTGTCAGAAAATCCGCCAAATCAAAGATCGAGCGGTTAAAAACCAGGACGCTGCTTAACGTGCCGAAAGAAAGGGCAGACGGAATACCAACGATAAAAATAGCCATGCCAGATAGCCAGGCTGCTTTTTTTCTTTTTTCTCTATTGTGCTTTGTTACGGAAGCAACAACAATCTCCAGGATGGAAAAAGCGGAAGTTAATGTAGCAAACAAAAGAAGAACAAGAAAAACAAAGAAAAAGAAAGCGCCAAATGGCATTTCACCAAAAACAGCGGGCAAAACAACAAACACAAGTCCAGGTCCCTGGTCAGGCTTAAAACCAAGTGCGAAAACAGCCGGGAAAATCACCAGGCCAGCCATAAAAGAAATAAAGATATTCAGTCCTGCTACAGAAATAGCTGAGCGTGCAATATCTTCATTTTTTTGTAAATAAGAAGCGTATGTTACCATGACAGACACACCAATACTTAACGCGAAAAACGCCTGGCCTAACGAGGTCAAGATCGTTTTTCCATTTAAATAAGACCAGTCAGGAGAAAGAAAAAAATGAATTCCTTCCATTGCGCCAGGAAGAGTAAGAGAGCGGACAACAAGGGCAGCGAATAAAATAAACAAAGCAGGCATCATATACGTACTTGCACGTTCAATCCCTTTTTGAACACCTCCCTGGACAACAACGATGGTTAACATCATAAATACTGCTTGTGCAATCAGTACTTCTACTGGATTGGAAATGATTTCTCCGAAAAGTGTTCCATAGTCAGTGCCAGGTTTAATTAATCCGGCTGCTGTGCGCCACATATAAGATAATACCCAGCCACCGACAACACTGTAAAAAGACAAAATAATAAAAGAAGACACAACGCCGACCATTCCGACTGCCGGCCAAAAAGAACCTGGTGCAAGTTCTTTAAAAGCTGAAATTGCATCTTTCTGAGTACGGCGGCCAATAAAAAACTCCGCCAATAAAATCGGTGTCCCGATTAAAATGGTAAATAAAATAAACAAAAGAAAAA
>JAPSKG010000245.1 GCA_031177795.1 Domibacillus sp. | reverse complement strand
GCGATCCAGTTCTTCTTCCGCAATGCCTTTTCCATTATCGGTTACTTCAATGATTAAGCTGCTGCTGGCATCTGTCAGCAAAAACGTAACAGAAGGCTTTGCCGCTTCCGTTACTGCTTCAAACGCATTGTCAACCAAATTGCTAATAATCGTTAAAAGAGAATGAGCATCTATGTGGTCTGGCAAACCCGTCAAAACACTTTCTTCTTCAATTAAAAATGAAATTTTCCGTTCGGAGGCTTTGGCGGTTTTGCCCAGCAGAACAGCTTGAATCAGGTCATGGTGAATTTGTTTAAATACAATTTGATTTTGCATGCTGACAGAAGCGGATTCTTTTTGGATAAACTCCAGCGCAGCTTCATGCCGCCCCAGCTGAAGCAAGCCGGACATAACGTAAAGCTTATTCATAAATTCGTGGGTTTGCGCACGCAATTCATCAGAATAAAGCCTCATCTCTTCTATTGTTTTTTTATACATAGCCGCAATTTTATAAGGTTCGTAACCAAGCGTATCACGCAAAATGCTCTTGGTCAGGAGCAACCCTCCTACGACGCCAAATAAAAGCACCACTGCCGCCGCCAGCAAAATTTCACCTGTTTGAGCAGTTGTTTTCAAGGCAATCGATTTTTTCGAGAATTCAACAGAAACCGTGCCAATTACTTCGGAGTACTGCTCAGCTGTTAGGACCACCGGGGCTTTTCCTATAATTGCTTTTCCATTCGTGCCTTTTTCTTCAACCGTGTAAACTCCTCCGTAAATTAAAGAGCGGCTGTTTGATTCATGAAGCAGATTTGATTTTTTGTTTGTTGATAAAACGGTTCCATCGCGTCCGACAATTGAAATGGATTGGGCTTCCGTCCGCTCCTGGATTTTTTCCAAAACAGACAACAGCGCATTTTTATCTACCTGTTTGGAAAGAAAGCCAGCAGTTTCTGGCATAAATGAAATGGTTTGAGCAGTTTGAAGGGAAAGCTGGTGTACTTGATCAGCCGTTTCTTCCATTTGGATGGAGTAAAAAACAGCGGACATGCCCGCCACCATTAAAAAGAGAAGAGAAAAAACAAGAGTAAATATTTTTGTCCGTAAGGAAATCGTTTTCTTTTTCATTATAACTCCCAACTGCTTTTGTACAAATTGTACGAAACATTTTCAAAGATTGAAAGAAAAAATCCCGGATTCCGCCAAAAGCGGTCCGGGTTTTTTATTAAAATGAGATTACACCCATTAAAATGGCTGCAATGGTCATCACAATGGATGTACCTACTGTCCACAGTAAAGTAAAGCGCTGATATTGACCCAAGTCTACTTTAGCCATTCCTACAAGCAAATACGTGGAAGCAACAAGCGGGCTAAGTAAATGTACAGGCTGCCCTAGAAGCGAAGCACGGCCAAGCTCAACAGGACTGATTCCATAGTTTGAAGCTGCTTCTGCAATAATTGGCAGCACACCGAAATAATACGCATCATTGGACATGAAAAATGTAAACGGCATGCTGGTAATTGCAGTGATAACCGGAAGATGAGGCCCCATTGAATCTGGAATAACAGCCACAAGGCTTTTAGCCATTGCATCGACCATTTCTGTTCCTGATAAAATTCCTGTGAAAATCCCGGCAGCAAACACAAGAGATACAACAGCTAATACATTGCCGGCATGTGAGGAAATCCGGTCTTTTTGCTGTGCCACTTTTGGGTAATTGACTGTAATGGCAATAGCGAACGCAAGCATAAACAGGATAGGCAGAGGCATAATGCCTAAAATAAGCAAAACCATTAACGCCATAGTTAAAGCAAAATTAAACCACAATAGTTTTGGCCGTTTCCATTTGGCTTCTTCTTCTGTTACAGCGGTGGTGCCGAAAAACGTTAAGTAACTTTTTCCGTCAGCTGGCTGATGAAGTTCTTCCAATGACAAAACACCAAGGCGTTTTCGTTCGCTTTTTCCCATCCAATAAGCTGCAAACAAAACCCAAAGAGCGCCGGCAGCCATGACTGGAATAAGCGGGTTGAAAAGCTCCTGCATGTCAAGGCTAAGCGCACTTGCAGCCCGGGCAGTAGGGCCTCCCCATGGTGTAAGGTTGGTTACGCCAACCCCCATTAAAGCCACAGCAGGCAAAATAAGCGGATTCATTTTCAAGCGCTTGTAAAGCGGAAGCATCGCTGAAATGGTAATCATATACGTGGTTGTTCCATCGCCATCCAGCGAAACAATCATGGCAAGAACGGCTGTGCCGACAACAATCTTTAATGGATCTCCTTTAACAGCTTTTAAAATTTTCCCAACAACCGGATCAAATAAACCTGCATCAATCATGATGCCAAAATATAAAATAGCAAACATAAGCATGACACCCGTTGGCGCCAGGTCTGTAATTCCCTGTAAAGCCATGTCTCCAATTCCCGTGCCAAAACCGGCAAATAAAGCAAAGGCGGCCGGGACAATCATCAAAGCGATCAATGCAGATAATTTTCCGCTCATAATTAAATACATAAATAGGGCAACCATAGAAAAACCTAAAACAGCAAGCATTGTCATATGTATACACTCCTTTTCTATTTTTAGTTTTTTGTAAACGCTTTACTTATTGATAATTTAATTAATATAAGTGATTTGGTATATAAAAAGAAAAATAAAAAATTTTAATTATTTAAAATATTTGTGTTCATAAAAATTAAAAAAGCAGCCGCTTAAACGGCTGCTTTTTTAATAAACATCTTCCAGGGCTTTTCGCAAAAGAGACATGCTTCGGTCCAAATCAGTTTTAACTTGCTTTTTATAAAGTTTTGCTTTTTCATAATCAGCAAATTGATAGATTACGATTTCTTTATATTTTGCTCCTTCCTGAACTTTTTTCTGGCGTTTTAATATTCCGTCATCAATCAGTTCATGAAGCGAACGGTAAATTTCTGAATGATTTGGTTCATATCCGAACTGTTTAAAAGATGCTTTTAATTCATCCATTGCCTGCATCCCGTACATTTTATGTTCTTCTACAAAACGAATCATATACAATTTTAAAAATGCACGCTGTTTAATTAAAAACTTGCCCTCTCCTCTTGGCATCTTGTCACGTCCTTTTTTCTTTTATTGTATAGACGTTTTCTCAAAATGTCAATTTTGAATTTTGCACATAGTGTATTAAATTACTGATAGCAGTCGATAAACAAATTTCCTTCTGAATCCGCTTCTGCCACAAAAACATCCGCCAGTTTTTTGTTTTGTTTTTTCAATTCTTCTTTTAACCAATCGGGTGTTTGCCTGGCCAAAGAAAGAGCTTCATATTGAATGGATCCTTCTATAATAACTAAATAAGGTTCTTTTTCCGGTTCTTTTTGGCCATATGTAACCGGCCTTTTTTCTTTTTTTAACAACGCATTTAAAGATCCATTT
>JAPSKG010000016.1 GCA_031177795.1 Domibacillus sp. | reverse complement strand
AAGAATCAAATTTTAACCCTACTGCCGTCAGTTACGCAGGTGCATCTGGCCTTATGCAGCTTATGCCAAGCACTGCAAGTTATCTTGGCGTAAAAAATTCTTTTGACCCGGCGCAAAATATAACAGGGGGAACAAAGTACTTGCGTCAAATGCTGGATATGTTTGATGGGAACATATCTCTTGCACTTGCGGCATATAATGCAGGGCCCGGCAATGTTAAAAAACATGGCGGCATCCCTCCATTTAAAGAAACACAAAATTATGTAAAAAAGGTTACCGGTTACTACAATGCGTAGAGCCGGTTTTTTTACTGGAATCTAAAAACATAGCTTGAAAAACCAAATACAATTCTTCTAAAAAAAGCAAAAAACGCCTTTTTCCTTTTTTCTTTTTGTTTTTCTTCCACAAATAGGCACCTTATACTTTTTTTATTAAGGCACTTCATTTGTTTTATGTCTGAAGCCTTGTTAAAATGAATATACATTACGAGGAAAAAGGAGTCACACTTATGGCCGAGCAATCCAATGTTCCATATGACATCATTGGTGAGAAACAGCTTTCAGAACTGGTTGACATTTTTTACAGCCGCGTTTCGCAGCATCCGGATCTTGCGCCGATTTTTCCCGATGATTTAACCGAAACTGCCCGAAAGCAAAAACAGTTTTTAACTCAGTTTTTAGGCGGTCCTTCTTTATATACAGATGAACATGGGCACCCGATGCTCCGCGCACGCCATATGCCGTTTCCTATTACACCAGCGCGCGCAGTTGCCTGGCTTTCATGTATGGAAGCAGCAATGGACGATGTGCATTTAAGTGGAGAATTGCGTGTTTTCATTTTTGAACGACTTAAACAAACGGCTTTTCACATGGTGAATCAGCCGGATGATAAGGGTGATGTTTTGTGAATTCAATGCATTTGTCTGAACGAATTTGCTCAGCCCGTCAAAAACCTCTTGAACTCTATGTATTTGTTGATCCTCTTTGTCCAGAATGCTGGGCGCTTGATCCGTTAATTCGAAAACTGCAAATTGAATATGGCCATTATTTTAAGCTGAAACAAGTATTAGCCGGAAAACTGACAGCGCTAAACGTCGCGAGACGGCCTCTTATAGTGGAACGAAGCGGAGTTGTCTGCGATACACCTATTTTCACAAAAGATGCCGTTTCTTCCCCGTTTCTCGCTTCTATTGCCATTAAAGCAGCCGAACTTCAGGGGAAACGGGCAGGAAGCAAATTTTTGCGTAAGCTTCAAGAACAGCTTTTTTTGGAAAAAGAAAATGTCTCGGACTTATTAGTGCTAAGCCGATGTGCGGAAGAGTCCGGACTTGATAAAAAAGAATTTTTAAATGATATTCATTCTTCTAGCGCGACAAAAGCTTTTCAATGTGATTTAGCAATTACTTGTGAAATGGATGTAGAGGAAGCCCCAACAATCGTTTTTTTTAACGAACGGATTGAAGACGAAGGCATTAAAATTGCCGGACTTTATTCTTATGAAATTTACGTGCAAATCTTGCAGGAAATGCTAGAAGAAATACCTGAACCACTTGAGCCGCCTCCGTTAGAAGAATTCATGCAGTATTTCCGAATCGCCGCTTCAACAGAAATTAGCGGTATCTATGATTGGTCGAATCTCTATACAGAGCGCGAAATGAAAAAATTGCTTTTACAGCGGAAAGTCCGAAAGATCGAAACGAAATACGGAGTTTTTTGGGAATACATTCAGTAAAAGCGCTGGCTTGTGCCGGCGTTTTTTCTTTTATTTCTTGACTAATCTGTCCATTCTGCAATCAATTCATGCAAAACAGCTAGCTAGTTTAAATTAAAACAGAAAAAGCCCCGCCGAAGCGGGGCTTTTTCATACGAACAAAGGGGATGGGAGAAATTTTTCACGGTCAAACAAAGGGGTATATGTTTGTTTGTGATCAACTTCACGACTCAATGGTAACATGGTTGGCACAATTTTTGCAAGAAATGTACTTTGCCGTTCACAATATTGTCGAAAAGAAAGATTTGACTGCGCTTTCTTAAAAGTTATCCTAATAATTTCTCCATTTCTTCAAGAGACTCTTCAAATACGCGGCACGCCGATTCAATGGCGTCTGCTGCCGTCATGTCCACTCCGGCGCGTTTTAACACCTCGATAGGATCCGCCGAGCTTCCCGCTTTTAAAAATTCATTGATATACCGTTCTGCAGCAGGTTGCCCTTCTTTTAATATTTGAGAAGATAATGCAATTGCTGCACTTAGACCTGTCGCATATTGGTAAACATAATAATTATAATAAAAATGAGGAATGCGCGCCCACTCCAGTGCAATTTCTTCGTCAACAACCATTTCTTCACCAAAATATTTTTTATTTAAATCATAATAAGCTGCACTTAAGCCGTCAGCCGTCAGAGCTTCTCCATTTTGAGCTTTTTGGTGAATAAGATGTTCAAATTCCGCAAACATTGTTTGACGAAACACTGTGCCGCGGAACGTTTCAAGAAAATGATTCAGCAAATAAATTCGCTTTTTCTCATCATCTGTCGTTTTTAACAAATAATCATTTAAAATTGCTTCGTTGCATGTTGAAGCCACTTCTGCTACAAAAATAGAATAATCCCCGTAAATATACGGCTGGTTTGCCCGCGTATAATAACTGTGGATACTATGGCCAAATTCATGTGCGAGTGTAAACAAGTTGTTTACATTATCTTGCCAGTTCATTAAAATATATGGATTTGTTCCATAAGCCCCTGAGGAATAAGCACCACTCCGTTTTCCCTTGTTTTCAACTACGTCCACCCAGCGTCCTTCAAGGCCTTTGGTTAAAATGCTGTTGTATTCTTTTCCAAGTGGCTGAAGCCCTTTTTGCAGCAGTTCTTTTGCTTCTTCATATGTGACGTCAAACTTTCCTTCTGCCACTAATGGTGTGTATAAATCATACATATGAAGTTCATCAAGGCCAAGCACTTTTTTTCGTAGTGCTACATATCGATGCAGCAAGGGAAGGTTTTTATTAATTGTTAAAACTAAGTTATCATATACTTCTTCCGGGATATGATTTCGGGACAACGCTGCTTCCCTTGCGTTTCCATACCGGCGGACTTTTGCGGAAAAGTTATCTTTTTTAATTTGCCCTGATAAAGTAGAAGCAAATGTGTTTTTAAATTTCCCGTATGTTTCATACACAGCTTTAAATGCTTTTTTACGCACATTCCTGTCTGAAGATTCTAAAAACCTTACATAATTTCCATGTGTAAGTTGCACATTCTCTCCATTTTCATCTTCAATAACCGGAAACTCTAGGTCAGCATTGTTTAGCATGCCAAACGTTGCACTTGAAGAACTAAGGACATCAGAGGCCTGGGCAAGCAAGTTTTCTTCTGCTGCTGACAACACGTGCGGACGCTGTTTATTCAGGTCATCTAGCACTTTTTTATAAAGCTGAAGGGGTTTATATTCTGCCACAAAGTCATTCAGTTTTTGCTCATCAATCAACAAAATTTCTGGATCTGCAAATGACAAAGCTCCTGCAATATGCGTATAAAGCATTTTAGCGCGGTCATTCATGCTTTGATAATGCGCATTTTGTGTATTTTCATCATAGCGCATATGTGCATACGTATAAAGCCGGCCCATCCGTTCAAGCAAGAGATCTTGCCAGGCAAAAAAGGAATACAGCTGTTCTGCACTGCTGCCAAGTGTTCCATTGTAGGCAGTTGCCTCACCGGCAAGCTCCTGAATTGCTTTAAATTCTTTTTCCCACTCTTCATCTGTGTTAAAAATGTCTTCAAGACGCCATTTTAGCTCTTCCGCAATCTCAGAACGAGCCGGAAGCTGTTTTACTTGATTATCTGCCATCCAAAAAACCTCCTTTTATGTATAAACCATTCTCCTTCCTTATTATATATTCCTTTCTTTTTCTCCTCAAAAAATCAGCTTATCAAGAATTTGCTTTTCATGTGAAATTCGAAAAACTTTTTCATTTTGCAGCTTGGCCATCATCGAAAACTGTGAAGTTAGCGGTACCTCCCCTATCTGATTAATCAGCTCTACATAATCTTTTGCGGCTTGCTCTACTGTCATGGAGCCGGCAAGAGGCAGGTTTTGTTTTTTTAAATGGCCAAGCTCGATGCGCCTAAGAATAATTTCTTCTGCTGAACTTCTTTTTTTATCTAACATAATATAAAACTGCCATTCTATTGGATGGTTGCGGATGGCAAGCGAACTTCGTACTGGAAGGCCAATATGCTCAGGCAGCAAATACGGATTGGCTCCTGAGTTATAAACAGCTTTAAAAAAAGGGTGGCTGCGCGCTTTTTTATAATACAGCGAATGATCGATCCATTTGCGCTTTTCATCATGAAACCATTCAAGCTGAAAAGAAAAATTAGTTGAAAAAGCAGCAGACGGAGGAAATACCATTTTTTCAATGGGGATGTTTAGCCGATCGGCTGCAAAAAGCGTAGGAGTAACTAAAACAAGCCGTCCGTAAATGGTAAATAATTTTGCATCCGGGCAATAGCAAATGAAATAAAAGCCTAGTTGATCATGATAGCGTAAAAACAGCCGCTGGAATGGTGTTAGCTTTATAAACTTGCTTTTTCGTTCAATAGGTTTTCCGCCGTATATCCAAAAAGGAATAAATCCTCTTTTTATATAGTAGTCAGTCCGCTTTTGAAAAAGCGAGGCAGAAATAGTTGAGCATTGAAATTCAACCGCAATGTTTTCCGATAAAATATCAGGTCTCTGCTTTCCATCCGGGAGTACACTTTCTAATGTGGCAGGATGTGTTTTCGTGATCCATTGAAACAAGTCATTTTTTCCAGCAAGGTGCCGGGGTGATTCAGGTTCAGAAAAAAAATTACAAGAAAACGTAGACCGGTGGGCAAAATGCGGAATGTTCACATCTCCCGCTTTTACAACGACCGGCTGGCCACACTGCGGGCAAAAAAGGGGAATATTTTTTAAGCGGATTGCATTTTCTTTTGACTGAGGACCAGTTAGCATCTTAAGTTTTCCGCCAGCATCAACTGCCGCCAGCATAAAAACCAGCTCCTTTTTGTTACAAGCTAAAAATTCCTTTTTTATAGAAAAGAAAACATCCTCTTGAAAAATCAAGAGGATGTTTTTTTAAGAAAAATATTGGCGAACTGTTTCAAAAACGTTTTCTGCCATAACGTTTTTTCCATATTCTTGAAGAGTATGAATAGTCATGCGGGATTCGTGCGTATATTCAAGCAAGATGCTTAGCGCATCATCAATATCTTCTTCTTGAAAGCGCTCTTCATCAAATTCTACAAATAAATAGTAACGATTTTCGTGCGCATAAAGGGAAGTTGTTAAATGATCCAGACCGCCGCGGTTGCTAAGCGAAATAACATCTTCAAAATCACGGAAAGAAAGAACAAAATCAAGTGGTGAATTGTCTTCTTCCGAACGGTCAAAATGTTCTTCAAGCAAATCTTCAATTTGTCCGTTTACATCCATTTTATCACTTGTGAACGGCAGCTCAAGCCGCTGGCCGTCTTTTGTTAAATTTGCTTGTGTAACTAAAATTTCCAGGCCTTTGTCCAAAGCATGCACTTGAATCCAAAGAGGTCCATCGACTGTAAAATCTTCTTCGTCGTGTACTTCCTCCATCATATCCCAAAACAGTTCTTCGCTGCGTTCTCGGTTATACCATATCTCTTCGCGGTCAAAGCCCCGTTCTTCTATATCAACATAAGAAATGAAAAACTTCACCGTATTTTCATTAATGCGTTCGATTTCCATAATGCGGTCTCTCCCTTCCATTTAGGGGGTTAACGGGTGTGCGGAAAACTAACTCCCCATCCCTTTGTTCTATTGTATGATAAACACGCTGTAAATGAAAATAGAAAGACTCCAAATAAGAGGGCTGTCTGCACATTTTATCTGAATTTTTTGAGTTGTTCAAGTGGAAAAGAGAAAGAAAAAAGAAAAAAAATTCCTGCTTGTTTATGCAGGAATTTTTCTTGTCAATTAGTTAACCATACGCTGTGCTTCAAGCAGCTGGAACGTGCGGACTTTCCGCGGTAAGAAGCGTCGAATTTCGTCTTCATTATAGCCAACCTGCAAACGCTTTTCATCCATTATAATCGGACGGCGAAGCAAGCCAGGGTTTTGGCGAATCAATTCAAACAAATCTTGAAGAGGAAGCGTTTCAAGATCAACATTCAATTTTTGAAAAATTTTCGAACGTGTTGAAATGATTTCATCCGTTCCATCCTCCGTCATACGCAAAATTTCTTTGATTTCATCAATGCTCAATGGCTCAGAGAAAATATTGCGTTCCACGTAAGGAATTTCGTGCTCTTCCAGCCAAGCCTTTGCTTTTCGGCAAGATGTGCAGCTTGGTGATGTGTATAGTGTAACCATTCCTCATTCACACTCCTTAAATAAAATGTATAATACCTGTCAATTTGAGGAATTGAACGTTCATGGAGATTTCATATTTAAGTGAAACTCCTCAACAACCGGCTACATATGTAGTATACCATGAAATGTCAATCGATTGAACAGCATTTCTATTATATCATAAAAATATTTTGTGCTTTTCTTTACAATCATATTGTACCCTGGGAATGTGTCAACTAAACGTCAAAAGCGCATTTTTTAAATTTTTTCAGTGGAATCGTACAGGTCTAAAATATCTTCTTCCCGGCTTTTTTCAAAAGAAAGAGTTTCATTAACGGGTGCAAAAGAAGCCCCGTAAATTTCTTTGTCTTTGTACTTATGAATATCCCGGTATGTTTTCACCATCGCTTCATAAATTGTTTCTTCATCTTCTTCCGTTGGGCTCCAGTATAAAATCTCCATGACCGTTTTTTGCCCGGTAGCCAGCGAACGCCGGCAATAGCCAATTTTTGACGCATGCCGAAAGCCTTCTCGCGCATAAAAACGGAGCCGCTTTTCCGTGTCTGTATCTTCATACTGGACAGGTTCGACTTCGAGAATGACCGGTTTGTTTTTCGACTTTAATTTATTGATAAGCTTTTTGCCCAGGCCCTGTCCGCGTGCTTTCTTTGATACAAACAGATAGTCGACAAAAACAAACCCGTTAAACTCTACGTAAATAAGCACATGATTGGGCCCTTCATCTTTATGATAAACGTCGCCTCGTTCTTTCAGCAGCATTTCCATTTGTTTTTTTGATTTCATTTCTTCGATTGGGAAATATTGATTTAACTTTTCATACCAGTTCATGCATTTCTCCTTTGTAAATCAGTATTTTTCTTACCCATCTAGTATAAACATATTTTAAATATTTAAACAAATAACCAAAATAAAGAGGTTTTTGAAAATGAATGCTTTTCCTCCTTTGACACTCACTCTCTCATCTTGAATATTCAGTTAGTTTTGTTTATAATCAAACACATAATAAGATGAAACGAAGTGAACTAAACCAATGAAAAAAACGATTTTTTCCGGTATTCAGCCAAGTGGTACCATTACACTTGGGAACTATATTGGTGCCTTAAAACAGTTTGTTGAACTACAGGAAGATTATAATTGCTATTTTTGCATTGTGGATGAACATGCAATCACCGTTCAGCAAGATCGCCTGGAGCTGCGCAAAAACATCCGCAGTCTGGCAGCGCTTTATGTAGCTGTTGGTCTTGATCCTTCAAAAGCGACACTATTTATTCAGTCTGAAGTGCCTGCCCATGCACAAGCTGGCTGGATGCTTCAATGTGTGGCTTATATTGGAGAACTTGAACGGATGACTCAGTTTAAAGACAAATCAGCAGGAAAAGAAGCTGTTTCTGCAGGCCTGTTAACATATCCTCCGTTAATGGCTGCTGATATTCTGCTTTATGGAACCGATTTAGTTCCGGTGGGCGAAGATCAAAAGCAGCACCTTGAATTAACGCGCGATTTGGCCGAACGCTTTAATAAAAAATACAATGATATTTTTACAATTCCGGAAGTGCGCATACCAAAAGAAGGCGCCCGCATTATGTCGCTGCAAGAACCAACTAAAAAAATGAGCAAGTCCGATCCAAACCAAAAATCATTTATTACGCTCCTTGACAGCCCAAAGCAAATTGAGAAAAAAATCAAAAGTGCTGTAACCGATTCGGATGGAGTGGTAAAATTCGATAAACAAAACAAGCCGGGCGTTTCCAACCTTCTTTCCATCTATTCAGCGCTTGAAGGCATTCCAGTGGCTGAGCTTGAAGCCCAGTTTGAAGGAAAAGGTTATGGCGATTTTAAACAAGCGGTAGCAGATGTAGTAGTGAAACATTTAGCTCCCGTACAAAAGCGCTATAATGAACTAATCGATTCGGAAGAACTGGACCGCATTTTAGATGAAGGTGCCGAAAAAGCACGTTTTACAGCAAGCAAAACCTTAAAGAAAATGGAAAATGCGATGGGTCTCGGACGCAAACGCAAATAATAAAAAGGACCCACAGGGGTCCTTTTTATTTTGCAACACTTGTTTCCTGCTCATACATTTTTTCAAAGAACGGCCGCCCTTTAATCATTTGGGCACAAAGCTGTTCATGTGCCGGGCTCCAGCCGACAATAATAGAAGCGCTAAATTCCTGCACGGCCGTTTCCCAATCCATCTTGCGGATTTCTTCATACTTTTCCGGGGCCCACTCAGTAAACCAGTATTTTAAGGCAGGGTCATTGTCCGACTCAATTAACTGGTCAACCGCAAGCAATAATAACTGCTTTAACTGACGTTCTTTTCTTGTTAAGCCATACATCCATTCTGGCGACGGCTCTGATAAACTATATGTTTTTTGAACCGCATCAGGAAAGTAAAATGGCTCTGCAGCATGGCAGTCTGCCATTTCCCGCACGATCAATTCATGCTGTGGCATTATGCGGCTTTTCTTCACGGGAACACGGTACCCCATTGTATCGATTGCCATTGTCCGGTCTCCATCTGAAGCGATAAAGCAATACTCCATCATTTCCCGTTTGCTTCCTTTTCGGATAAACGCTTTGCTTTCCACTTTTTTCAACAACTCTTCAGGCAATTCACAAATTGTTTTTTCGAAAAAATCCATGTCATTTTTCCGCAGGATAACGACTGGTACTTGGTCAAGAAGCATCATGCCGTCATCTTTCCGCCATTCATGATAAGCACATACATTACAGCCGTTTTCCTCTCCCTCAAACCAATTCACCCACACATCATGAAGGTACAGCATCAAATTCCTCCTTGATTACCGTTTTATGGGTACATTATCGTCACGTTTTCGTTAATTTATTCCTTTAAGCCAAAAAAAATGAGCAGCCAGCCAAGGAAAAATAAATAACATTCTGGGCGCCTGGCCGCAAAAGAAAAGTAATCTGTCCAGGACATACCTGCAGCAACTAAGTTCATATACATAACAAACGTTACGCCACCTGCAACTGCCAGGCCATAGCCTGTTAAAAAAACGATAAACCACATACTATCACGCCCCCGCTGCTTGTCCTGTATGTATATGCAGCAGAAAATAAAAAAAAACAAGCCGTAGCTTGTTTTTTTCGTTACTCGGTGTATTGCTTTAATACAATCGTTGCGTTATGGCCGCCAAAGCCAAGCGAGTTGCTCATTGCCGCACGCACTTCCATGTTGCGTGCTTCATTTGGTACATAGTCAAGATCACACTCTGGATCAGGATTTGTTAAATTAATCGTTGGCGGAACAAGATCATGTTTAATTGCTAAAGCTGTAAAAATTGCTTCTACGCCTCCTGCAGCACCAAGCAAATGGCCGGTCATAGATTTTGTTGAGCTAATAGCCAGATTTTGAGCATGCTCGCCAAAAACTGTTTTAATGGCTGCTGTTTCAAATTTATCATTATATGGAGTGCTTGTTCCATGTGCATTAATGTAGTCAATTTCTGCTGGATTTAAGCCCGCATCATCAATGGCCATTTTCATCGCACGCGCACCGCCTTCTCCTTCCGGCGCTGGTGCCGTAATGTGATGAGCGTCTCCTGTAGATCCGTAGCCAACAATTTCTGCGTAAATAGTCGCGCCGCGTTTTTTTGCATGTTCAAGCTCTTCTAATACAATAATGCCAGCTCCCTCGCCAATAACGAAGCCATCACGATTTGTGTCAAACGGGCGGCTTGCTGTAGCAGGATCCGGATTTGTTGACAAAGCAGTGTTTGCGCAAAAACCAGCAACAGACATCTGGGTAATTGGCGCTTCTGTTCCACCTGAAATCATGGCATCCGCGTCGCCGCGTTGAATAACTTTAAAAGCGTCACCAATCGAATTGGTTCCTGTAGCACAAGCAGTTACCGTACAAGAGTTTACTCCTTTTGCCCCAAGAGTAATGGACACTTGGCCTGCTGCCATATCCGGGATCATCATTGGTACAAAAAACGGGCTTACACGGCGGTATCCGCGTTCTAAAAAAGTTTTAAACTGACTTTCAAAGGTTTCCATTCCACCAATTCCGGAGCCAACCCATACACCAACACGCGCTGCATTTTCATCAGTGATCTCAAGCTTTGCATCTGCAACAGCCATCTTTGCTGCAGCAACTGCAAATTGCGTGAATCGGTCCATTTTACGCGCTTCTTTTTTGTCTATAAACTGTTCCGGATCAAAATCACGGATTTCTGCCGCAACTTTTGCCGGATAGTCATCTGCATTCAAACGAGTTAACGGTTTAATGCCGCTTTTCCCTGTTGTTACGCTGTTCCATGCTTCATCTACTGTATTTCCCACTGGCGAAACAATTCCAAGACCTGTAATTACTACTCTTCGTTTTTCCACGTTCTTCACCTCTTTGTTAAATTCTTAACGTCCCCACTTCATTGCAATGGCACCCCAGGTTAAACCGCCACCAAAGCCAACCATTACCACAACGTCATCATCTTTTACATTTCCTTTTTCAAGCTCTTCTACTACTGTAATTGGAATTGAAGCTGATGAAGTGTTACCAAACTGATTAACTGTTACAGACATTTTTTCTGGCGGCAAACCTAACCGCTCTCTTGCCGATTCCATGATACGGATGTTTGCTTGGTGCGGCATAAGAAAATCAACATCTTCTTTTGTTAATCCTGCTTTTTCAAGAACACTAACTGACGATTCGCCCATTTGGCGAACTGCAAACTTGAATACTTCCCGTCCATTCATATGAACAAACTCGTCACCATATAAATGCTTTCCGCCACGTCCGTCTGCACCAAGCTCAAATGATAAAATGCCTCGTCCCTCTGATACAGGGCCAAGCACAGCAGCCCCTGCTCCATCTCCGAAAAGAACAGCGGTGTTGCGGTCATTCCAGTCAATCATACTGGACAGCTTTTCCGCTCCGATCACTAGAACGTGCTTGTAAGCTCCTGATTCAACAAATTGCTTTCCTGTTACAATGCCATAAATAAAACCGGCACAAGCAGCGCTGATATCCATAGCTGCCGCCTTAACTGCTCCAATTTCATGCTGAATCTGGCAGGAAACCGATGGGAAGCTGTGATCAGGTGTTACTGTTGCCGTTATGATTAAATCAATTTCTTCCGGCTGAATTCCCGCGTTCTGAATCGCTTTTTCTGCTGCTTTTATGGCCATAAAGGATGTGCTGACATTTTCATCGGCAATCCGCCGCTCTTCAATGCCGGTACGCGTGCGAATCCATTCGTCTGATGTATCCATTTTCTTTTCCAGATCAAAATTGGTCACAACATTTTCTGGAGTGTAACGACCCATTCCCCATATTCCAGCGTTCAAAAAACGCACCTTCTTTCACGCACATTTGTATTATCAAATATTAGTACTTGGTACTAATTTTACTGAAAATCCTGCTTGATTGCAACTTTAAAAAATAAAAAACGGCCTCTTGATCAAGAGGCCGTTTTCATTTTAATGCTTTTCAATTGGATCATTTGGAATTAATGCTGTAAGGACAAACAACAAAACGGTAGCTAGAATGGAAATCAAAACACCTGTTTCAAAATGAAAAGCTGCTCCATTCATTGAAGAAACAACGTAAACAACCATTTCAGACAAAATAAGCGTCCAAATAAATGTCATAAGATATTGCAAAGGAAACCCTCCTTTAAACGATATTATGTACTCTGTCCATAATATTAGCATATTCCCGGCACCGCCGCATAAGAAATTTTTTTCTTTTTCTTGACATTTTTAAAAGGTAAAATAAAAATGCAGCCTTCTAAATTGTTCGTTAACCTGAAAATGAGGCATGTTTTTACGCCAGTCAAACTAGCTATATCACTTACTGCAATGAAGACCGGGTTTACGGATGAAATTTGAAGGCTAATTAAATACTATGAAGAAACCGGACACATTCCGGAGTAAAAAGGAGAAACAACATGGAGAAAAATTTGGAATTTATGCAAATTGCTATGAAATACTTGCCGGAGGCACAAGAAAAAATGAAAGAAGCCGGCATTGAATTTTCACCCGCGATGGCTGAACCGTTTTTAGGCATGTTTTTAAAAGTTATGCAGGAAGCTTATGATCTTGGGAAAAAAGAAGCGTTAGCAAAAGATTAATACGAAAAACAGACCTGGTTCCAGAAATAAAAATGGAGTCAGGTCTGTTTTTTTAGCCGGTTATTTGCTTTTAACAACAAGCTCTTCATTTTCTTCATCAACTACAGCTATTGATCCCGGCAAAATAATACCTGCAATAATCGCACGGGCTGCTTTTGTTTCAATTTGACGCTGGATAAACCTTTTTAAAGGACGCGCCCCAAAAACTGGATCATATCCTTCTTCGGCAATTTTTTCTTTAGCAGCTTCGGTTACTTTTAACATAATGTTGCGCTCTGCCAGGCGTGTTTCCAGCTCTTTTAGCAGCTTGCCGGCAATACCTTTTAAGTTTTCACGCGTTAACGGCTTAAACAGCACAATATCATCTACACGGTTTAAAAATTCGGGGCGGAAATGACTGTGCAGCTGTGTCATTACGCTGTTTTTTGCTTTTTCAGGAATTTCTCCTTCTCCTCCTGCTTCAAGTAAATAAGACGAACCAATATTTGACGTCATGATAACCACTGTATTTTTGCAGTCAATCATGCGCCCCTGTGAATCTGTAATGCGGCCGTCATCAAGCATTTGCAGCAAAATATTGAACACGTCCGGGTGGGCTTTTTCCACTTCATCTAGTAAAACAACGGAATATGGACGTCGGCGGACCGCTTCAGTTAGCTGTCCTCCTTCTTCATACCCTACATAGCCTGGAGGTGCACCTACAAGACGGGAAACCGAATGCTTTTCCATGTATTCTGACATATCAAGGCGAATCATTTGTTCTTCGCTGTCAAACAACACATCTGCCAGAGTTTTTGCCAATTCGGTTTTGCCAACACCTGTTGGGCCAAGAAACAAAAATGATCCAATTGGACGATTCGGATCTTTAATTCCCGCTCTGGCCCGAAGGACAGCGTCACTTACCAGAGAAACGGCTTCATCCTGTCCGATCACCCTCTCATGCAAAATTTCTTCTAGCCGCAGCAGCTTTTCCCGTTCTCCTTCTACAAGCTTTGTAACAGGAATGCCGGTCCAGCGCGCAACAATGGAAGCAATTTCTTCTTCCGTTACTTCTTCTCTTAAAAGCCGGTTTTCTTTTTTATCCGCTGCAGTGGCTTCTAGCGCAGCCAGTTGTTTTTCAACATCTGGTATTTTTCCATGGCGCAATTCGGCTGCACGGTTTAAATCATAGCGGCTTTCTGCATCTTCCAGCTCACGGCGAAGCCGGTCTAGTTCGCTCCTTTTTTCTTTTATTTCCATGATGGCTTCTTTCTCGCCCATCCAGCGTGCTTTCATCGTGTCAGCTTGCTCTTTTAAGTTTGCCAGTTCTTCTTGAATTTGTTCAAGGCGTTCTGCACTTTCCCGATCTTTTTCTTTTTGTAAAGCTGCTTCTTCTATTTCCAGCTGCATGACGCGGCGCATGACAGCATCAAGCTCAGTTGGCATGGAATCGATCTCGGTTCTGATCATGGCACATGCCTCATCCACCAGGTCTATCGCTTTATCTGGCAAAAAACGATCCGAAATATAACGGTCTGACAAAGTCGCAGCTGCTACAAGCGCCCGGTCATGAATATTTACTCCATGGTGAATTTCAAACCGTTCTTTTAATCCGCGCAAAATAGAAATGGCATCTTCTATCGTTGGCTCTGAAACAAGAACTGGCTGAAAGCGCCGTTCTAAAGCAGGATCTTTTTCAATATACTGCCGATGTTCATCAAGCGTTGTAGCTCCGATGCAGTGCAGCTCTCCGCGTGCAAGCATCGGCTTCAGCATATTTCCGGCATCCATTGATCCTTCAGTTTTTCCTGCGCCGACAATCGTATGAAGCTCATCAATAAAAAGCAAAATACGGCCGTCGCTTTTCTTCACTTCATTTAAAACAGCTTTTAACCGCTCTTCGAATTCACCGCGGAATTTTGCCCCGGCGATAAGCGAGCTCATATCGAGAGAAAAAATGGTTTTATCTTTTAATCCATCCGGTACATCTTTGCGGACAATCCGCCAGGCAAGACCTTCAACAATGGCTGTTTTTCCGGTTCCCGGTTCTCCAATCAAAACGGGATTGTTTTTTGTTTTCCGCGATAAGATGCGGATTACATGCCGAATTTCCTCGTCTCGTCCAATTACCGGGTCAATTTTTCCAGCTCGTACTTCTTCGACTAAATCACGGCCATATTTTGCGAGCGCTTCATAGCCTGCTTCTGGATTTTGATTGGTCACTTTTTCATTCCCCCTTATATCTTGAATAACTTCTTGAATTGCTTTTTCTGTAACATTTTCTTTTTTTAAAAAATCAGCTGTTTTTGTACCAGCCGAATAAATGGTTGCCGCCATATGTTCAACGGATAAATAAGCGTCTTCCCAGTTTTTTTGAATGTCCCCCGCTTTTTGCAGCCAGGCAGTTAAGCTACCCGACAAATACGCTCCGTACTGTACATTTCCCGAGACAGCCGGCTTTGTTTGGATTTCCTGTTGAACAAATCGAAGCAATGCAGCTTTGTTTAATCCAGCTCTTTGTAAAATACGGCCGAAAAGCCCGTCTTCCTTTAAAGCAAGTGCTGTCAACATGTGTACGGTATCCAAATCAGAATGGTTTCGTTCTACTGCGCTTTGCTGGGCAGCCGCAAGTGCTTCCTGCATGGTATACGTCATGCTTTCCATATTCAAAAGAAAAACCTCCTTGACCTTTCTTGACCTTTAATTACATTTTAAAATATCTCCTTTTTTTCCGCAAAGAATAAGATCTAAAAATAGTTTTTACTTTTTGCACACAATAAATAAAAAAGGTTCCCGTGGCGGGAACCTTTTTTATTGAATGCCTAGCGCGATTTTCGCATAGCGTGACATCATGTCACGGGACCAAACCGGTGTCCAGACAATATTTGTTTCAACTTCTTTTACTTCCGGAATATCGGAAAGCGCTGCTTTTACTTGATCTACAATAACACCGGCGAGCGGGCAGCCCATTGATGTTAAAGTCATTGTGACGGTTGTTTTTCCTTGCTCATCCATATCCACGTCGTAAACAAGCCCCAAGTTGACGATATCAATGCCGAGTTCCGGATCGACAACTTGCTCAAGTGCACCCATAATATTATCTTTTAAATCTTGATCCATGAAAAACACTCCTCTTTTCATTGAGTATATTCTTATCATAACAGACATTGCGCTAAAAGATGAGTAAAAAGCCTGTTCCTTTACAAATCGGGGCTCTAGCCCCTACACTAAAAAGCAGATAAAGGAAAAGGAGAGAGATGGCTTTATGGAAAAACATTTAATTGTCCTCGATCTTGATGGTACACTGCTCACCGATGAAAAAACCATTTCCCCTCGCACAAAACAAACGATCCAAAAAGCAAGCGAGCAAGGGCATGAAGTGATGATTGCCACAGGAAGGCCGTTTCGTTCCAGCGTTCCTTATTACACGGAACTTGGCTTAAAAACCCCCATTGTTAATTTTAATGGCGCTTTTGTACATCATCCCGGCAATAGCAAGTGGGGCATGTTTCATGAACCGATGAATTTAAAAACGGCCGTTGATATTGTAGAAGCGTGTCAGGACTTTGACTTTCACAATATTATTGCGGAAGTGCTTGATGACGTGTATTTTCATTACCATGATGAAAAGCTCATAGATATATTTAAAATGGGTGAGCCTCTTATTACAACAGGCGATTTGCGTGATAAATTAACAGACCATCCAACCAGTTTGCTTATTCACGCAACAGAAAAACAAGTTCCGGAAATCCGCCGTCACTTAAACAACGTTCATGCTGAAGTTATTGATCATCGCCGCTGGGCGGCTCCCTGGCATGTAATAGAAATTATTAAAAGCGGGTTAAATAAAGCAGTTGGCTTAAAACGCGTTTCTGACTGGATCGGTATTCCGCCTGAGCGGATCATTGCGTTCGGTGATGAAGACAATGACCTTGAAATGATTGAATTTGCTGGAACCGGGGTGGCAATGGGCAACGGAATTAGAGAATTAAAAGCAATTGCCAATGAGCTTACTGCTTCCAATGAAGAAGATGGAATTGCACTTTTTTTAGAAGACCGACTAGCATTGAACACAATTGTATAAACTTATAGAAAGGGATACTGAAAACGGCGCAAAATCCAATTTCAACGGTTTATCTTTATGAGATGCAACGCACTATAAGAAAATGTAAAAGCCAGCCTGGCAAACTTCCAGACTGGCTTTTTCCTAATTTCCAGATGCTCTGCGGCCCCGTTTCCAAACAATATACAAAAACAAAATAAAAATGATCCAAACGGCTCCCATTGCCATAATAAACGAGTAGTTTATCCCTGTTTTTTCTGCAAGCGCATAAATCTCTGCTTCTTCCCGGTCTAAAATAATGGTAAACTCTCCATCGGCTGCTCGTGACATATCCCCTGCAAGCAAGCCGCGCAGCTCTTTTTCCGGATCCAGCTTGTCTGCAGGAACTGCAACACTTTGCGTTTCATTGGTATTGTTAATAGCAACCAGAATCGTTTCATCCTGGTATTCTCGTTTAAAAACAGACAAACCGTTTTTTTCGTAAATAGGCTCATAGGAACCTCGCCGAAGTGCAGGCAGTTTACCGCGGAGTGCTGATACCTGCTTTATGTAGTCAACCAGCTCTTGATCGGTTCGAAAATTCATCAGTCCGTGTGATTCCGGACCTGATTTTCCATTTTGCGCAATTTCTGATCCATAAAAAACAGCAGGCGTCCCCGGTACTGTATACAAATAAGTTAAAGCCATTTTCCACCGTGCACCCGGAAACATATTTTCATTTGCCATATCTAATGTGAACCGGTTTGTTAGTGATGAGTCAACCATATGAATGGCAGATAAAGGATGATTTAAAACTGTTTGTTCCTTTAACAACAGTTCCTTTGCTTTCTCTGATGCGCGGTTAACAGTGGCAAACTGTTTACGGAGCGGCTCCTGAAGCCAGGATGAAGTAACAGCATCCAACCCTGCTTTTTCATAAGCAGCTGCTTCGGCAGGTGCTGTAACCGTTGTTTCACCAATCAAATGCAAATCTGGCAATTGTTTATGAAATGCTGCCCAAAACGCTGGTTCAGCTGCAGAAGCATTACTGAAAAAATACCCGTCAATGCCCGTTTTTTCGGCAAGCGACACGGCAGCGTCTACAAGCGCTGCTCGAGCTTGCTCATTAGTGGTATCAATAAGCGCCATTTCTCCAAGCCAGTTTGGTTGCTGGGCGCTATTTACAGAAGTAAACCAATCTGCTTTAGCAGGATCCGCGAGCCAAACGTGCTTTGTGCTAACGCGGGTTGCCGGAAAATCAACCAGAACACGTATTTTTTTTTCATGCGCTTGTTCTACAA
>JAPSKG010000015.1 GCA_031177795.1 Domibacillus sp. | reverse complement strand
GGGAAAAATCGATAAATTCTTTTTTAAAAGCCGTGTCCGCTGTGTAAACCAGGGTGTCAGTATTTGTTTTTATCTTCATTGCATAGCATGGAGCAGGATGGTCTGTTTTTAAAAATGAAATGGCAAATGGGCCAATCTCGAGCTGTTCACCTGGATCATAAGCAATTCCTTTTGTTATCTCTTTATATGTAAGTGACTGAAAAGCATCAACTTCTTGATGGCCGTAAATAAAAAGAGGGGCCTGGCGTGTTTTTTTTGTAAAAGAGTCGATTAATAATGCATGTTGCAGCACACCAATGTCTGCAATATGGTCGGCATGATAATGAGATAAAATAACAGCGTCTAGCTCTGCCGGATTCACATGGTTTTGCAGTTTTGATAAAACAGCGCTGCCACAATCAACAAGTATTTTCACTCCGTCTTGTTCAACCAAGTAACCACTGCTTGCTTCATTTACTTTAGGAAAGCCTCCCCAGCAACCGAGAATAGTTATATTCATTTTTTCCACTCCTTTCTTTTTTACTGTATTCCCTAAAGACAATAAAATAAAAATAATTTTCAGAAAATAGTTGACGGAACATCATCTGTTATAATACAATATGAACAACAAATCAAACAGTTATATAACAAAGGAGAGGTTATTATGATCACAAACATTATTGAATTTTTCAAAAATCTACCAGCTAAACAATGTGCAAGCTGCGGTTCACATATTGAAGAACAGCACGACTGTTACAGCAACACTTGTACAACTTGTGCTTCAAAAGACATGTAACCAAAAATAAAAAACACCGTCTGAATCAAGACGGTGTTTTTTCATGTAATAATGTTTTTCTCTACTTTTTTTTATCTTTTTGCACATCGGCAGGAAGTGTTGCATTGCCAACTGTAATAGTTGATTTTGGCATTGTATGCATCCCGCGTGCTGTTACGTGAACTTGAACGTAATAAACGCCATCTTCACTAAAGGCTTTATTAATTGCGTAAATCCCTTTTTCTGTTTTTTTTGCATCAATCATTTCGCTTTTTTCTTTTTCTTCATTTTTCCAAATTTCATATTTTACTTCATCAGCATCATCAACCGGCTTTCCATTTTGGCTAATTTGAGTTGAAATAGTGACAGCTTCATTTACTTTTGTTTGTTCCGGAATAAGAAGCTTTGCTTCAATTGGTTGTGGAACAGCTGTTTTTGGCTGTTCGGCTTTTGAACCACACGCAGTTAAAATGATAAATAAAAGCCCTACAATCCAGGCAGTATGTTTTTTCATTTTTCTTCCTCCCACGCAATCAGCGGCAGCATAACCGTTACAACAGTGCCTGCCGTGCTTTCAATTTTTAACTCTCCATCATGGAGTTCTACAATTTGTTTGACAATTGACAGTCCCAATCCTGAACCTCCGTCATGGCGTGTTCTCGCTTTATTTATTCTGTAAAAACGATCTGTTAACTTCGGAATTTCTTGTTCGGGTATGCCGGGACCAGTATCCCGAACAATGAGCTTTACTTGCTTTTTTTCTCGCTTTAACGTCACATAAATGGTTTCATCTGTACTTGAATAGCGAACCGCATTATCTAAAATGTTTATCACCACTTGGCTTAGCCTTCCTTCATCTCCGCTGACAATCAGCGATTCATCGATGTCCAGATGAAAATAATTATGCTTTAGGCGAAACGTTTCAACAGTTCCATAAACAATATCCGCTAAAGGAAGCGGCATTTTTTCAACAGTTATCGTTCCCGAGTCAAGACGGATTAGCTCAAGCAAATCATTTACAAGCCGCTCCATCCGTACAGATTCCCGATGAATGATAGCAAGCTGTTTTTTTATGCTGCCAATCCCATTTAACGCAGCCTCGCTATACCCTTTTATATAGCTAAGTGGTGTCCGCAGTTCGTGTGACACTGTTGCAATAAAGGTTCTCCGTTGTTCATCTTCTTTTTCAATGGCTTCAGCCATGTAATTGAATGTACGGGCAAGCTGGCCCAATTCATCGTTAAACCCTTCAGGCACCCGGGCTTTATAATCTCCTTCCGATAAACGGACTGCTGCATTTTCCATGTTTTGAAGTGGTTGCGTCACATAGCGAGTCCATTTCAAACCGGCATAAAGAAGCAAAATCATTAAAAAAGTAGCCCCGGCTGCCAAAAACAAAATAAAGCTTGAAAGCAGTTCATCAATTTGTTCTAGCGGCATGTAAATATAAACAATTCCATTAAGCTGATTTTCATCAATTAATGGGTATATAACTGAAATTATTTGACGGTTAAACCGGCCAGAATAGCCCGTTTTTTCTATCAGGCGATTCTCCAGCAGTTGAGCTCTTTCTTCGGGCCCGATCAGTGTTTCAAAATCTGCTTCATATGGAATGCAAGCGGCCAGCTCTCTTGGATTATGAACTGCAAACGCCTCAAAAGAAGATTTTCCGCTAAACCAGTTTACCTGACTAATAAACTCCGGAGTTAATTCTCCACCTTTGTAATCAGCAGAAAGGTTTTTAGCTGCTGCTACAAGTTCTTCTTTAACACTTTCTACATAAAGCTTTTCGTATAACATATAAGCAAGCCCAAATGCCGCCACGACAGAAATAACAATAAACACAAAAAAAGCTGCCCATAACTTTTTACCGAACGTCATAGAGATCCTTCCGTAAATTTGTAGCCAATTCCCCAAACCGTTTCAATAAAAGCACTTGCTTCTTTTAATTTCATCCGTAAGGTTTTTACGTGTGTATCTACTGTTCGCGTGCCCCCCTTGTATTGTGCTCCCCAAATTGTTTCAAGAAGCTCTTCACGTGAAAAAATACGGCCGGGCTTTTTTGCAATCAACACAAGTAAATCAAACTCTTTCATTGTTAGCTGAACTGGCATGTTATTAATTTTCACAGACCGAGCCTGCACTTCAATTATCAGGGAAAGGTAACGAATTATTTCTTGTTTTTCAGGTGATGCGCTAAAGCGGCGAAGCACGGCTTGAATTCGGGCTGTCATTTCGCCTGGCGAAAAAGGCTTTACAATATAATCGTCTCCTCCAATAGAAAAGGCCCGCACTTTATCCCATTCTTCTCCCTTTGCTGTTAAAAAAATAATGGGAATGTTACTGTATGACCGAATAGATTCACAAACAGCATATCCATCACGTCCTGGCATCATAATGTCAAGAATAATTAAATCGGGCCGGGCCGATTTAAGTTTTTTTTCTGCTTCCTCTCCAGTAAGAGCTTTACTAACTGTATAACCTGCATTTTCCAAGTACATTGCAGTAAGATCAATCATCTCCTGTTCATCGTCTACAATTAACAAATGCGGCATATTATTCACCTTCTTTTATAAAAATCATAAAGGAACCTTTTCCTATGCTGATTGATTTTGTTTTCTTAAGTGTTTCATTGTCATAAAACGTTAATTCTCCGTTGTCGTAGCCGGCTGAAAGAAGGCGGCCTTTAAATAAAGCAAGCGCAAATGGATTGGCTGGCGCTTTTGCTTCTGCTATTTTTCTTCGCTTAGCATCAAATAAATAAATTTTGTTTGATCCATGGCTGGCTGTATACATATAACCGTTTTTTTCAAGAAAAGCGACCGGCATAACAGGGGCATTTACTGTGGCTGTAAGTGCTCCTGATTCAAGTGAGTAAATGTGAACCGATTCGCTGGCTTTAGCCCCGTAACCATGCCCGCCTACCCACAGCTCTTTTTTTTCTTTGTTGATTGCCATGCCGGTGGAGGAAGTGGGGATGGCAAACTCGCGTATTAGTTTATATGTGTGCAAATCAATTTCAGATAGTACGGTATCTTGATAATTAATAACGTACAGCCGTTCGTTGTATTCAAGCATTGTCATAGGGTAATTTCCGGTGCGAATTTTCGCCGTTTCTTTTCCTTTTTTATTGAAAAAATGAACCGACTGGTCTTGCTTAACAGAAAACGCCACCTCATTTGTTTTTTCCAAATAAGCAGCCGATGTAATACCCACTGGCACATCCCATCTCGCTGTTTCTTCTCCGGTTTTAAACGAATATAAAACAGCTTGATTTAAGTTTGCTCCATATAATAATAGTTCATCTTTTATTAATATGCCGCCTGTGTATAATTCATCAAAAAACCATTTTGCTATAACTGTTCCGTCTGCATTAACAAATGTTAATCCTGGTTTTTGAATAGTAAGCACTGCAGCAAATTGCTTAGCTGTTATTTTTTCATGCGGCGCCGGATTACAGCCGGCAAGGAAAAGGAATAAAAGCAAAACAAAAATTTTTTTCAACTAAGCGCCTCCTTTCCAGCCCGTTTTCAGTATAAAGAATTTGTGTGAAATAAGTGTGAAAACCTTTAAAAGAAAAACCGTCAACGAAAACAAGAAGCTTTTCACAACCGCCAAAAAAGCTGTCCCTTTTATGCTGGACAGCTTTTAGCTTTACAATTTCCCCTGGTTTTTCAAATGCTTTTCCACAACGGCTCCAAGCGCTTCGATAAATTCCGGACGCGCATTTGGCATGGGAGGCCGGTAATAACTCGCACCAATTTCGTCAGTGACTACCTTGCACTCATAATCATTGTCATACAGCACCTCAAGATGATCGGCGACAAAACCGGCAGGCACATAGAGAAACGCTTTAAATTTGTTTTCTGCATAAAGCTCCCTCGTTAAATCTTGAACATCCGGTCCGATCCACGGTTCTGGAGTGTTTCCAGCACTTTGCCAGCCAACTGCATAATGCTTCACCCCTGCTGCTTCAGCAA
The DNA here is from genome assembly GCA_031177795.1 of Domibacillus sp. Lineage (GTDB taxonomy): Bacteria > Bacillota > Bacilli > Bacillales > Domibacillaceae > Domibacillus. The sequence continues at coordinate 13,121 of JAPSKG010000015.1, read as the reverse complement.
GAAGCTCAGCAGTTTCTTTTAGCTGCTGCGGATACGGATCTCCCGCTGCAATAATTTTTTCGGGCAGACTGTGTGCCGATACAATTAATACAAACTGACTTTTTTCTTCTTCGGTCATTCTTTCGATCGTTTCATGAATTTTATTTGCCCAATACTGGATAAACTTCGGCTCTTGATACCAGCTTTCAATAGAAGTAATAACCGGACCGCCAATTTTAGCAGATTCTTCGGCCGCCCTTTTATTATATGACTTTACACTAAAAGTGGAAAAATGAGGCGCCAAAACAAGCGATACTGCTTCTTCAATGCCGTCATTTTTCATTTGATGCACAGCGTCTTCAATAAACGGTTCAATATGCTTTAAACCAATATACGTTTTGAATTCAATTTCATTTTGTATGCTGTTTAAAAATTCTGCTAGACCTTGCGCTTGTTTTTTGGTTATTTTTGCCAGAGGTGAAATACCTCCAATTGCTTCATAACGATTTTTTAAGTCTTCAAGCGCTTCCTCCGACGGCTTGCGACCGTGGCGGATATGCGTGTAGTAGCGCTCGATATCCTCTTCTTTATATGGCGTTCCATACGCCATAACAAGAAGGCCCATCGTTTTTTTTGCCATGCTTATCCCACCTTATTAAAATTGGTTAGCTTTATTTTTCCGCAAAACGCAACTTATTTTGCGCTATATTCATGAACAAAGGCAGTCAGCCTTTTTAGCGTGTCCGGATTCACTTCGGGAAACACACCATGCCCAAGGTTAAAAATGTGGCCAGGAGATGCAAGCCCCTGATCTAAAATAGCTTTTGTCCGTTCTTCAATCACGCTCCAAGGGGCAAGTAAAATAGACGGATCAAGGTTGCCCTGCAGCGTTTTAGTAAGCCCAAGCTCACGCGCTTCTGAAATTTGCATGCGCCAGTCAAGCCCTACAACATCAAGAGGCAGGTCATGCCACTCTTTGGCAAGGTGGCTCGCGCCAACACCAAACATAATCAGCGGAACGTTAGCACTGCGAAGCTCACTGAAGATACGTTCCATTACGGGCTTAATAAAAGCACGGTAATCTGCTATATTCAATGCGCCTACCCATGAATCAAAGATTTGGACAGCTTTAGCGCCTGCTTTTACCTGGGAATGTACATATGTAATTGTCATATCTGCCAATTTATCCATTAACAAAAACCAGGCTTTTGGTTCTGCATACATAAATGCTTTTGTTTTGTTGTAATTTTTTGAAGGCCCTCCTTCAATCATATAACTGGCAAGTGTAAACGGTGCACCGGCAAAGCCGATCAATGGAACATTCAGCTGTTCTTCCGTTAACAAGCGAATTGTTTCAAGCACATATGGCACGTCGTTTTCAGGATCAATTTCACCCAGCTTCTCCACGTCTTTAATTGAACGGATCGGGTTAGCGATAACTGGCCCAATACCTGACTTAATGTCAACATCTACTCCTATTGACGGAAGCGGTGACATAATATCTTTATATAAAATGGCAGCGTCTACACCATACTGCTCGACCGGCAGGCGTGTGACATAAGCGCAAATTTCCGGCTGATGAGTAATATCAAACAGTGAATATTTTTCTTTTAACTTTCGGTATTCCGGTTGTGAACGCCCTGCCTGGCGCATGAACCAAACCGGTGTGTAGTCTGTTTTTTCTCCCCGTGCCGCTTTTAAAAATGTATCATTAATTTGCCTCATAATTGTTGAGTGCCACCTTTCAGCTGTTACAGATTAGAATCACTATTGATTATTATAGCCTACCGGTATCTACTTTTCACTAAAAGGGTGCGATGTTTGCAAATTTGCCAAACAAATGTGTTAAAAATGGAAGAAAAACTAAAAAAAACGTTATAATGAAGGTGAGGTGATGAAAATGAATGTATATATCACGACAGGAACTTATGATTTTTTGAAAACGATTAAAAAAAAGCATAGCTCGCAAAACATGATACTGATGGAAGGAGCACAAGGTGCCGCACTTGTTCATGAAACAAGTGGAAAAACCTTGTTTGCCTCACCGCGCCGCTATGAAGTTGTGGACGGATCCGGAGATTTGGCCGGGCGAGGTTATGTTGTTATGAACAACATTCCAGTTACCGATGAAGGCCGTCCTATATTTGAGCATCGGTTTAAAACTCGTACGGGCGCAATTGAAAATGAGCCAGGTTTTGTTTGCTTACGGGTTCTTCGTCCGCTTGGCTCGAACACATATGTTGTTTTCACACAATGGGAAGACGTCCAATCATTTGAAAAATGGAAAGCCTCTGATTCTTTTAACAAGGCACATAAAAAAAAGGAATCCGAAGCAGGGATTGGCCAGCGTCCGGATGTTTTTTCTGGAGCTTCTTACGTGACTACCTACACTATTCCAAAAGACGATCAATAAACCAAAAGCTGCCTGAAAATTCAGGCAGCTTTTTTAGGTAGCTGTTTATTTAAAACAAACACAATCAGGAAGAAAAGAGCCCCGCCAAGCAGCCAGCCTGCTGCGACATCTGTAGCATAATGCGCTTTTTCGGCTACCCGGCTGATGCCTGCCAAAAAAGCAAGCAGAAGAGCAGCGCTGTAAAACAGTGTTTTTTTCTTTTTGTATAGCTGAAGAAAATAAGCGGCCAGTAAATAAAAAATAACCCCGACCATTGCATGGCCACTCACGAAACTAAAGCTATCCTCACCATGCGGAAAAGGCGGGCGATCTCTTGCCACCCATTCTTTTAACGCTTTATTTAACACATTTCCTCCTCCAACGCCTATTAAGACAGCAGCAATTCCAGCTTTGTTTCGCTTTAAAAAAAGAAAGAAAATAAGCAGGATGGCGCCTCCAGCAAGCACTGGCTGGGAACCCAATGCACTAAATAATGTGAAAAAAGAAAAATCGTCAACAATTAAAAAAGCTTTATCATCTATAATAGAAACCCAGTTAGACCGTAAGCCTGTGAGCAAAGCTATAAAAAAGATAAAAAATATAATACTTGCAAAAATCAAATTAGACACGCTCCATTTTCTTCAGTCTTAACGGCACATATGTGTTCACAAAAAGCAATGTAACCACAATTGAAGTTCCCACTACAATAGCTGCGCCAATAATAACTCCGTTTACCGCAGCCATGGCACCGAACACGAAAGACTGCAGGATCATAATACGCATCAGCAGCTGCTGGACTGCTTTTTGTTTCTCCTTGTTTCCTTCCGGGTACAGCTTTGGCCAAATAATGTGATCATGGCGAGCAACAATCGGCAGCAATTGAAAGCCAGTTAAATAAAGAAACAATGCAGCGACAATAAGCTGGACTGGCAACAAGCCACTAACTAAAATAATAACAGCTGCAATAATAGTCAAGCGGACATACAATCCAAAATATTCATTCATCCGGACAAACGTTCGAAAAAGCAAGTAAACATGGCTGCCGCTTTGTGGTCCCGGAAGCATACCGTCCAGCCAGGCGCGCCGTTTTGCCGTGCCGCGCAAATGAGGAACATCAGTGAACAAATTGGCCACCTGATAAAAACTAGCCAGCCTTTTTTCTTCAAGCTCAGCAAGCAAATCCCATTTCAATGGACGGCTTCCTTCCTTTTTTATATAAAAAAACCAAAAAGCCATAATTAAAAGAGAAAATCCGGCAATAATATACTTTGCTTCAAAAACTGCAAACAAAAAAACAAAGCTAAGCAACAATCGTATAGCAATGTCCGCATTTTGTTTTTGGTTTGACGGCAGGTTAAGTGCTTTAAGCCGGCAAAATAAATGCCATAATTTTGCTGCAAGCACGGCTCCTAAAAACATGAAAAAATTCCCAAATCCTGTTTGCTGTGAAGCAGCATACATCGGCATCATAAATGCTAGAAGCACAATAAGAAGATAGCTTTGTGCAAAAAAACTCGCCCAGACAGTTTTTTCAAAATACGGTTTCATCTCTTCTTCCAACGGCAGCAAGTAAACCGTATCTGGACGTTTTATGTACGTATAAACCGGGCTCCAGAGCAAAGCAGCTGTGAAAACAACTGCCATAATAAGTGGTGCGGGAAACGAATGGTCAATGGTCTTCACCCAATTGCTGTAATAGTAAAGCAGAGCTCCAAGGGCAAAAACGAGTACGAACAGCAAATGGTCATTAAACATATAGCGGGTGTATTTACGAACTTCATTGTAATATGCAGAAACCCGTTCTTTAAAAAAAGCATTTGGTGAAAACTTCATAAAACCGCTTCCTTTGTCAGCTCTACGTAAATATCATCCAGTGCTGCCCCGGGCATATGAAATTCTCGGCGGAGCTCGTCCATTGTTCCTTTCGCGCGTACCCGTCCTTCGTGTAAGATCACAAATCTGTCACAATACCTTTCCGCTGTTGCTAAAATATGGGTTGACATTAAGATGCCCGCCCCATTATTTTTCATTTTATCCATTAAATCTAAAAGTGACCGGATTCCTAACGGATCAAGCCCGACAAAAGGTTCATCAATAATGTAAAGAGACGGTTCTATTAAAAACGCACCCATTATCATTACTTTTTGCTTCATTCCTTTTGAAAAATGAGCGGGAAACCATTTCATTTTTGCATCAAGCCTAAATTCTTTTAAAAGCGGGCCAATCCGCTGCTCATATTCGGATTCTGAAAGCCCATAAGCTGTTGCAGTAAGGCGCATGTGCTCTTCAAGTGTTAACTCATCGTACAGCACAGGTGTTTCTGGAACAAAAGAAAACTGGCGGCGGTAGTCTGAGGGGCTTTTGTCGAGTGTCAGCCCTTTGATGCTGACTTGCCCTTTTTGCGGCTCCATTAAGCCAATGATATGTTTTATTGCCGTACTTTTGCCGGCACCGTTTAAGCCGATTAAACCAACTAGCTCTTTTTTGCCAACATCAAACGATACATCATGCAGCACTGGTTTGCGAGTATAGCCGCCCGTTAAATTTTTCACGGATAATAAAGACATAAAAAACGTCCTTTCTTTTAAATCGTTATAAGTATCATACCAAAATAACACTGCTTGCACATAGTTCCCGGTCCTGCAATTGTATGCTACACTTTTTATATTAAAAACAAAGGAGTGCTAACAATGGAGAATTGTATTTTCTGCAAAATTGTAAATGGGGATATCCCTTCTGCAAAGGTATATGAAGATGAAAATGTCTACGCTTTTTTAGACATCAGCCAAGTTACTAAAGGCCATACACTTGTTATTCCAAAGGCGCATAAAGAAAATATCTTTGAAATAACAGCGGATATGGCAGGCCCTATTTTTGAAGCTGTAAAAAAAGTGGCCGACGCTATCCAATCAGCTTATTCACCAAAAGGGCTTAATTTGTTAAACAATAATGGCGAAACTGCCGGTCAGACAGTTTTTCATTACCATATACATTTGATTCCACGCTACAGCACAGAAGACGGATTTCACCCTGTTTTCAAAGAAAATAACGGCAATCAAGATTTGCCTGCGATTGCTGCTTCCATTAAAGCTCATTTATAAGAAGAAAAAAAGCGGCAGCAAATGAAAAAATGCTAATAATACCTAGATTCCATGCCCGCTTTTTTAATTTTTTAGTATTAGGAAAAATGCTTTTATTGGCTTCTTGAATATAATAGAGCATGCTTTTCATCAAAATAACTGCAAGTGAGAAAAAACCAAAAACAATGCCGGACATGTTTCTTCCCCCTTTTCTAACGTTTGTATTTACGGGATTAAGGGAAAACTACACAAGAAAATTCATTTACTAATAGTTTGGAACGGCTTGTTTAAGTTCAGCTTTTGATTAAGCCTGCCCGGTGCAGGCTGTAAAAGCGTTGCGGCAAGACGCCGCAATTTTAGCTTTTGATCCTACATGTATATGCAAAAACAAGAAATAGAATAACAATGAGGTGAAAAAGATGAACAAAAAGTTGGTTATAACAGGTTTTCTAACAGGTCTTGCAGCAGGAGCGGCCGCTGCCCTTTTAAATGCACCGGCAAGCGGACAAGAAACACGCAATAAATTAAAGGAAAAGCAAGTACCCGTAAAACTAGCAGCAATGGACCTTAAAGACAGTGCCGGACAAGTAAAAGAATCTGTAAAGCGCCTTGCAGAAACAGTAAAACAAGATGTTCCAGAAAAAGTAAACAGTATCAAAGTTAATGCAGCACTTTGGAAGGAAAGCATTGAGCCAAACAAACAAGCTTTGCAAAAAGAGATTATGAACATTCAAAAAACAGTGGCTGATCTGCAGGAAACCCTTCCTCAACCTGGACAATAAAAATACACAGAAGAGATTTCATTCTCTTCTGTGTATTTTTATTTTTCAGCTTATTCGAAAATTATGTAAATTAAGTCTTCCTATTTTTTTATTTTATTGGCATAATATAAATCAATCAATCAATTTAATTTGATGAAGTGGAGAAAATAAAAAAAGCAGGTGAAACTATGTCGAACCATCAGTATACGATGAAAGAGGCCTTTATGTTCAGCCAGCGGATGGCGCAGCTGTCAAAAGCGCTTTGGAAAGCCGTAGAAAAAGACTGGCAGCGTTGGATTAAGCCTTATGATTTGAATATTAATGAACATCATATTTTATGGATTGCTTACCATTTAAAAGGCGCTTCTGTTTCTGATGTGGCAAACTTCGGTGTAATGCATGTATCAACAGCATTTAACTTTTCTAAGAAACTAGAAGAGCGGGGCCTTTTAACTTTTTCGAAAAAAGAAGATGATAAGCGCAATACGTATATTGAGATAACAGCTGCAGGAGAAGAACTTATTTTCAACTTGATGGAACAGTACGATCCTGAATCGAATCTGGTTTTTTCAGGGAGTGCACCTCTTCGTGAATTATTTGGGAAGTTTCCTGATCTTGCTGAATTAATGGCCATTATTAAAAATATTTACGGTGACGATTTTATGGATATTTTTGAAACCTCCATTCACAATATAGAAAAAGATTTTGAGGAAAAAAACGGAGAATTAAAACGGGCTGAGCCTTCTAAGATACCTGGCTAAGCGCTGCATAAGCTAACTGGTTTTTCCTTTTTAAAATTTCCTCTTGCTTTTTAAACGCCGGCGTCGTAAATTATGTAAGCAACAAATTTATTTTGTTCGACGGAGGTTACCTTTTTATGAAATGCTGGCGAACTTTTAACTTTGAAAAAACGTACGGATACCATAAGCTTTTTTTTGTTTCACTTATGACAACAATGATCGTTTTTTCGCTCGCCTTTTCTTTTATGCAGTCTTATTATTCAGAACCGCTGCATGCAACCGGTTTTGTTTGGTTTGCTGCCGGCTTTCTTGCGGTTTATCCGCTTCACAAACTAATTCATGTGATGCCTATTCTTGCCCACCAGCCTAAAGTGGGGTTTGATAAAAAATATTGGTTTTTCCCTTTATTAACTATCACAACAAGATTTCCTATTTCGAAAAATCGATTTCTTGTCTGCTTAGCGCTCCCTTCCCTTGTTCTTACACCCGGGTTGCTGGCAGGAGCAATGATAATGCCACAATATCTTCATTATTTTACTATGGCAGCGGCGTTTCATACAGGTATTTGTTCATTTGACTTTCTTTATATAAGAAAAATTGCTACTTGTCCAAAAGGGGCAGTTATTGAAGAAGATCCGGATGGGTTTGAAGTACTAATACCAGAATAGCTCCCCGCCTGGCGCATTTGCCGGCGGGTTCTATTTTCAATTTTTTCGACATTTTGATATAGTTATTTGTACAAGGCTAAAAGGGGGACGCATTGTGGTATCGCTAATCTTAACATTTATTATTTTTTCCGTCTTCATTTTGTATCATATAAATCGAATGACAAATTTACTTTGTATTCAAAAAGAAATACCTGAAGAAAAACACGAGAAAATTTTCCGGACAGTTAATATTTTAATTGTTATTTTACTATCCACCTCATACATTGAAATTTTGTATGTGTAGACCCATTCCTTCCTAAAGATGGGTCTTTTCTTTTCGTGTTCCTTTAACTATGATATAGTTGTTTAAGAAAAGAGATTATTTGAATAATGGGGAGTTGTTTTTGTTGATGAGAAAATGGATATTGTCTTTGTCGCTCACAGCAGGTGTTCTTGCACTTTCAGGCTGTGGCGGAGAAAGTGAAGGAACAGTGATTGCTACATCAAAAGCAGGAGACATCACTGACCAGCAATTGTACGCAGAAATGAAGGAAAAATACGGTCCACAAATGGAACAAGCCCTGCAGGAACTTATGCAGAAAAAAGTTCTTTCTGACAAATATGAAGTAACGGACAAAGAATTAGACCAAAAAGTTGAAGAAGCAAAAGAACAGCTTGGCGATCAATATGAAATGTTTTTAGCTCAATATGGCCTTGATGAAAAAGGTTTTAAAGAGTTTTTAAAACTTGAAATCCTCCGTGAAAAAGCGGCACTTGCCGACGTTAAAGTAACTGATAAAGAAGTAAAAGAATATTACGATTCATGGCAGCCTGATATTAAAGTAAGCCATATTCTAGTAGAAGATGAAGCAAAAGCAAAAGAAATCAAACAAAAGCTTGCTGATGGCGGAGATTTTGCGGCACTTGCAAAAGAAAACTCCACTGATCCTGGCTCAGCAGAAAACGGTGGAAGCCTTGGCTGGATTGATAACGCCGGACGTGCGCAATTTGTTCCCGAGTTTACTTCAGCTCTTGGTAAATTAAAAGTGAATGAAGTAAGTGAGCCAGTTAAGTCAGATTATGGCTACCATATCATTAAAATTACCGAACAAAAAGAAAAAGGCGCTTTTGAAGAAATGAAAAAACAAATGACACAGGAATTAAAAGAGTCAAAAGTAGATGCTGAAAAAATCCAGGCTAAATTGGATGAAGAAATGAAAGCAGCCAATGTGGAAGTAAAAGACGAAGACTTAAAAGGCGCTTTTGAAACAGAAGAAGCAGAGCCAGCTGAAGGTGCTGCTGAAGAAGAAAAAACAACTGAAGCAAAATAAAAAAAGCACCTTGAAGGTGCTTTTTTTATTTTGAAAAACGCGGTTTATAAAATGAGCGGTTATCCAGCGGAAAAATACGCTCTGAAAATTCACCAGGCTTTGTGCGTTCAAGTGCCCGGTCAAGCATATTCATTTTTGCGTCAAGATTATCAATATAATGAAGCATCTCGGCTTCTTTGATCATAGGAGGTTTTGGGCTTCCCCACTCTGCTTTTCCATGATGGGACAAAACAATGTGTTGGAGAACCATTACTTCTTCTCCTTCAATTCCTAATTCTTTTGCCATCTGTCCAATTTCATTTACCATTATAGAAATGTGGCCAATTAAGTTTCCTTCAGCTGTATAGGTTGTAGCCACTGGCCCGGATAACTCAATCACTTTTCCAAGATCATGCAAAATAACACCTGAATACAAAAGATCACGGTCAAGTGAAGGATAAAGATCAGCAACAGACCTGGCTAGATTCAACATTGATACAACATGATACGCAAGGCCAGAAACAAATTCATGATGGTTTTTGGTTGCCGCCGGATACTCTAAAAATGGCTGATGATACTTTTTCAGCAACGCACGGGTAATGCGCTGAATATGGGGGTTTTTCATTTCAAATATAAACTGTGTAATGGTATCCGTCATTTCTTCCTGGCTGAGCGGAGCTGTTTCTACAAAATCCCCTGCGTCCATTCCATCCTGCGGTGATGCTGGACGAATTTGACGAAGCTTGAGCTGCATCCGTCCACGGTAATTTTGAATTTCACCCGCAACTTTCACAATCGTTTGAGGTGTATACATTTTTACCGTTTCATCTTTTGCATCCCATAGCTTTGCTTCGATTTCGCCGCTTTTATCTTGCAGCATAAGCGTTAAATATGGATTGCCGTTAACAGCCGTACTTTTTGTTGCAGACCGGATCATTAAAAAACAGTCCACATTTTCTCCCGCTTCATACTGTGTAATTCCTTTTTCCAATGAGTCGCCCTCCTCGTTCCACTGTCTCGTCTTTTTATTATATCATAGATCATATGTTCTTTTCACGCAGTGCGTACGGTTTTATCTTTAGAATATGTAAACTAATCGTACCATGAACAAAAAAGTAAGTCACAGCGAAAGCAGCTGGATAAGCAGAGTTCTGGGAAAAACATTTGGAGCAGCCGCTTAAAAAAGCAACACCGCCAATACAGCAAATTGTTGTTTTTTCTCAAAAGCCCACCACCATTCTGATCTTTGAAAAGTAATCAAAGCTTTTTATTTTTAATGTCTGTGACTTCCATAAAAAAAGTAAGCGCATTCAAAAAAAGAATGCGCCTTTTTTTATTGATTAAATACTGGTTTTCTTTTTTCTAAAAAAGCTTGCATTCCTTCTTTATGATCCTGGCTTTGCCTCATTTTTAACTGTCCGTGCTTTTCAAGTTCAAGGGTTTTTAATAATTGCGGGCGGTTAATGTCTGCCATAATCTTTTTTGTTTTAATCATTGCATGAACAGGTTTATGCTCAAGCTCTCTAATTAAATATGCCACTTCTGTTTCAACTAATCCGGAAGCGACAGCCCGATCAGCAAGACCCATTTCTGCTGCTTCTGCCCCGCTCATCACTTTGCCATCCCAAATGACTTTTTTTGCTTTTACGGCACCAATGCGGCGCTCAAGCATAAAATGGCCGCCGCCATCTGGAATAAGGCCAAGGCCAATAAAATTCATTGCAAGCTTGGAATCTGTTTCACACAACACAAAGTCAGCTGCAAGTGCTATGCTTAATCCTAAACCCGCTGCTACTCCATGAATGGCTGCAATGGTCAACTTTGGCATGGAAAAAAATATCAAAGCAATTTCGGAAATTGTGTCCATTACCGATTCAAACTGCTTATCATCGAGTGAGGACATTATTTCTTTTATGTCGCCTCCAGCTGAAAAAGCAGGTCCTTCGCCTGACAGAACAACAATGTTTATTTCATCGTTTCGGCTCACTTGTTTTAAACAGCTGCACAGTTCTTTCATCAACGGCGTGTTAAGAGTGTTCATTGCTTCCGGACGGTTTAATTGAATATACGCTGTTTCTCCTTCAATTGAGCAAAGCACATTATTCATTCTGTCGCCCCCCCTCTTCTTTATCATACAAAAACTAAACGATTCTTCAAAGCAATTTTTTAAAAAAACCCGCCTTACCGGCGGGATTCAACAAAATCTTTTTTAAATAAAAGGTTCAGCTTTTCAATTTTTTATCTGTAAATTCAACAAATCGTTCATTGTAAGCCTTCGGATCTTTCGGGTTGGCAAACTGCTCGATTTTTCCGGTTTCTGGATCGATAAATTACTTGCGGCCCCACAGCCAATTCCAATGATGGTTTCCATTAATGTTATTTTCTCATCAGAAATCAAATAAGTGCCCTTTAAAAGCTGCCTTGCTTCTTCAGGTCTTGTGTGCTCTTGTTTTTGTTTATGCATACGTTTTGTCGGACGGTCCCCGCTAATATGCCCCAATTTTTCTTAATGCCTGTATGTTGTGTAAGCACATCGAGCACAATATGCGAGATAGCATTTTTGACAACTTTGCGGCGCTCTTTTTCTTCAGAAGGCAGCTCGCTGATTTTTCGCTTGCTTTGTACACTTGGCCGAATATTGTAAGTTTAAGTATGGCCTTTGTATCGGTCATGGTAAACAGCATAACAGCATCACTTGTTTTTTCAGTTATAACTGTTTCCTCAAAAAATAAACCGGCTATTAATTGCACAGGACGCACTAGCTTTTCGTCTTTCAGTCCTTTTATTTGAATGAACAAACCGTTCATTACCTTTTTTTTCAGCTTTTCTCATCATAAAAAAAAGGCGCTCCGGTCAAGCCGAGAACGCCATAACAATAATTGCTTGCAAGATGCCGATAAAACCGCCCAATATTGCCCCTAGAAGAGTAATCATCTTCAATTCCCGATGCGCAATATCAAGAACAATCATTTCCAAGCGCTCCGTTGAAAATGTCTCAATTTGCTTGCGGACAATTTCTGCAATTTTTAACTTCTTCATGATAGCCGGAATTTGTTCTGCCACTTTTACAATTCCTTTGTTCATAAAGTCCGGGATAATTGTTTTTGTTATTTTTTCTTCAAAAGGTTTGGCATAAGTAGCGATTGGCTCATTTAAAACAGCTTGAATGTCAAGCTGTCCCGCCACAAATTTTTTTATTTTTCGAACGGCTTTTTCATCAGAGAATTGCTCAAGAAGCTGAGACCATTTCCATTCAATGACTTTGGACCATTCATTTTTTAAGATAGTATCAAGCAAGTCTTTTGTTCCCGGGCTAGTTAAAAACTTTATGATTTCTGGACGAATTTTATCTTCAAGCGATGTATTGCCAAGCACCATTTGAATCATGCTGCCGAATTTTCCCCACTCGCCTAAAAAATCATCTGTCATTTTTTTTACGCGATACCGGCCTTCTTCACTTGAAAAATAATCAATGCCTTTTTGCAGAATGTAAGCAGAAACGTCCGGGATTTTTTTTTCTGCACGATCAAGCCATTCCACTGGAAGAGATTCTTTAATTGTTTGATCAACGTAAAAATCTTTAATTGTACTGTATTTTTGGTCAATCCACTGATTAACTTTTTCTTCAATTTTCATTCCAGCTTTTGAAAAATGCATTTTTTCAAGTAAGTCATTCACAATAAGATCTGAATAAATCCACTTTTTTGCTTTTTCCTGCAAAACCGTTTCAATTTCATTACGAAACTCTGGTTCATTTAACTTTTGCTCAATACTTTCCGGAGTCAGCAAATGCTCGTCCACAATTTTTCCGACTTGACGGGCAAGTTCAGGCTTTCGTTTTGGAATTAAGCCCGGAGTAAAAGGAATACGAAATTTTCCAACATAACGGGCTTCGTGAGGCCTAAATAACATACGGATGGCGACTGCATTAGTGACACCGCCTATAAGAGCGCCAATCAAACCCATAAAAAGAATCAGCCAAAAAGTATTCAACGTTTGTTCCACCTTTCTTCATAAAAAAACGATGCTGATTCCGGCTGGAAAACGGCATCGCATAATGTTCAGTTATCTTGGTTAGCCGAGCTTTTTCCAGGACTATTTACATAAAGGTACCCAAAAATAGGCAGAAATTGCTTGTTAAAGCTTTTCAAAATATATTTCCTTTACCTTTAACGATATTTTTGATGTTTTTAAACAGAGAAAAATCGTATG
>JAPSKG010000014.1 GCA_031177795.1 Domibacillus sp. | reverse complement strand
TTAAATATTTTATTGCAAATGCTTTCTTGCTTATGAACGCTCGTTGATAGGCACGTATTTTTGCATGCTAGGCCCTGTGTATTCAGCACGCGGACGGATAAGTCTGTTGTTGGCATATTGCTCTAAAATATGCGCAATCCAGCCTGATGCACGGCTAACAGCAAAAATCGGCGTAAATAAATCATGCTCGATACCGAGGCTATGGTAAACAGAAGCAGAATAAAAATCCACATTCGGCGGAAGATTTTTGCTTCCTGTTACAAGCGCTTCAATTTCAATAGACATATTGTATAATTCAGGCTCGCCTGTTTGTTCTGTTAAGCGTTTTGACATCTCGCGCAAATGTTTAGCACGCGGATCGCCTTTTTGATAAACACGATGTCCGAAGCCCATAATTTTTTCTTTATTATTTAATTTCTCAAGAATATACGGTTCTACATTGTCTGCTGACCCAATCTCTGTAAGCATTTTCATAACTTGCTCATTTGCACCGCCATGAAGAGGCCCTTTTAGTGCTCCAAGAGCTGCTGTAATGCCGGAATAAATGTCAGAGAGTGTCGCTACACAAACACGTGCTGTGAATGTAGAAGCGTTTAACTCATGGTCAGCATGCAAAACAAGTGCTTTATCAAACGCTTCAATTTCAACGGATGTTGGTTCTTTTCCAGAAAGCATGTATAAGAAGTTAGCTGCAATGCCATATTCTTTTTTTGGTGCAATTGGCTCCTGTCCGTTTCTAATACGTGCAAAAGCTGTTACAAGCGTCGGGATTTTTGCTTGAATGCGAATTGCTTTTCGATAATTTGCTTCATCTGTCATAACGTCCGCTTCATCATCATAAAGACCAAGAAGTGAAACAGATGAACGAAGAGCTGCCATAGGATGAACTTTATCGATAGGGTACATTTTGAAATGCTCAATAATTTCTTGAGGAATATCGTAACTTTCTGATAGCTGGGCTTTTAGCTCATCAAGCTGTGCTTGCGTTGGCAGACTGCGATGCCAAAGCAAATAAACAACTTCTTCAAAGCTCGCATTTTCAGTTAAATCGTCAATATCATAACCTGCGTATGTAAGTGTGTCATCAATGATTGAACTGACAGACGACGTTGTTGCAACTACTCCTTCAAGTCCGCGTGCAGTAGTCATAAATTATCTCTCCTTCGCTTAGTAATTTCCCCATTACCCGCTTTTTTACTTTTATTGTTTAAATAGCTGAGCAACTGCTCAGTACCATTTTCACAAATAAAAAAGCTTAATAACCCAGTATGTACACTTGTTCGAACAATAAAAAAGCTATGTGTTCAAAAACGTGTGCGCTTACATTGCTTATTATAAACAATCGGCGAATGTTTGTGAATCAAAACATGTCAAAAAGTTCGAAATTTTTATAGAAAACCTGAAAATTCCGAACATGACATGTTATAAATTTATGGTATTATAATAAGTTTTAACTCAAAATTAAACTCTTTTATTTAGTCGATCAGCCGTTTTATAAGCATCATAAATTCCCCAAATCCATACGAGAGGATATGTGATAAAGCCAATTAACACCCACATTAACGCAGCATTAATCATTTGCACAACAATTAAAATCAGCCCTTTGACAATTTGCCCATTGTAAATTTGACCTACTCCTGTCCAAAAAACGCTAAGTACCGCTGCAATGCCAGGATTTTTTGTTAACAATGTCTTCATCTCCTTTTTCATGTTTTCCTCCTCATACTATACGGGGAAGCAGCCAAAAAAGTTTCTCAATTCCACTATTTTCTTTTAATGGAATGCTGAAAATAATTTCATTGCATAATAAGCAATTCCCGCTCCAACTAATGGTCCGACTGGAATTCCTTTAAAAAGAGCAACAGCAAGAACAGTCCCAAGTACAAGTGCAGGTGTAATATGGGGATCTTCTGCCAGAAGGATAATGCCGTTTTTAGCAATTAGTGCAACAAGAATGCCTGCTGCAAGTGCAATCCAGGCATATGGCGATTTTAAGGCGGCCCCTAATTCCTTAAAACCGATGCTCCCTGTAGCAATCGGGATAAGTACAGCAATCGTAATAACGGTCACGCCCCAATTAATTCCATTTTTTTGCATAAATTCGAACCATCTTGCATCAAGGCCAATTGCTTTTAGTGTAACCAATACGCTTGATGCAATAAACAAAGATTGATTTTTTGCTATTAAGCTGATTGTCAGCAGCAAAATTAAAAATAAATATGCTTGCATGTTTTCACCCCAAAAAAAGACGCATGGCCCGCTCTCTTTCCTCATACGTGTATAGAAGAAATGGAGGCAGGTGCCATGCGTATTGTTTTACAATGTTTATTTGTTGTTGCTTTGTTATTTAGCTTGTACTGGCTTTTGCCTATTTTCAGACCTTTTTTGATCGGGGCATTTTTTGCCGCTATCATACAAAAACCAGCCCACCATCTTCAAAAAAGTAAATTTATCACACGCAGTTTCGCTGTTTTCATTTCTCTTGTTGCTTTAATCGGCTTGTTTTTTGCTTCGTTTACACTTTTTTGTTTGATTGGTGCCAGAACAGTTACCCATCTTCATTCAGTGGTTCCACAATATGTACCGATTGCTGCGGCGCATTTGGAACAAACCATTAACGGCATTGCTGCTGTTTTAACACAAGAACAAAAAACAGCTGTTTTGCAATTTATTCACTCGCTTGAAAGTACTGCCGAAACATACGCCGGAAAATGGATTTTATCTGGAACCTTTTTGCTGTTAGCTTTGCCTGGCACTGCTGCTGAAATTTTGCTTGCTCTTTTGGCTGCTTTTTTTATTGCAAAAGATGCCCAACTGTTTGAAAAAGCATTGCCGGGCTTGATCCGTGAAAAAACAAGACAAGCCGTTCTTGATTTTTCCTCGTCTTTTTACGCTTATATATACGCCCAGCTACAGCTTTTTGGCTTTACGTTTTTTGCTGCATGCACCGGTTTTTTTCTGCTTGGCACTCCGCATATTTTAGAGTTAGCTTTTTTAACAGCAATACTTGAATTTGTACCGATTATTGGCTCCAGTTTGCTGTTTGTCCCGTGGATTTTCTTTTGCTTTTTAACAGGCCAAGTTAAAATAGCGGGATTCATTTTCATTCTTTACCTTATTCTGGTGATTATGAGGCAGCTACTCGAACCGAAACTTGTTTCCGATTCAGCCGGGCTTCACCCTTTGGCTGTTTTGTTTTCAGCGTTTGCAGGCTATCAACTGCTTGGTGTTTTCGGAATCATGTCCGGTCCGCTATTTTTGCTTGCCTGCCTTTCTGTTTACCGATCAGGCCTGCTTTTTACAAAACGTTAGCATGGCCGTTATAAATAATTCCACGCGCTGCATCAACTGTAATTTCTTGGCCGTCCGTAAACTTCGTTACTGCTCCTTCAACATCAACGATTACAGGAATGCCTAGATTAATGCCGACAACGGCTGCATGACTTGTTAAACCGCCTTCTTCTGTGATGATGGCGCTGCATTTTTCTATTGCAGGCATCATGTCACGGTCTGTTCCATACGTAACAAGGACATCCCCTTGTTTTACTTTTTGAATAGCTTCCTCTGACGATTTAGCTGTTACAACTTTACCATAAGCTGAGTGACGCCCAATGCCCTGTGCTTTTACTAAGATGTCCCCAACAACATGAATTTTCATCAAGTTTGTTGTGCCTGATTCACCGACAGGAACGCCTGCTGTAATCACGACAAGATCACCATGGCTGATTAATTCTTCCTCCAGGCAACGAAGAATAGCGTTTTCTAGCATTTCGTCTGTAGAAGATACACGCAAGCCAATTAACGGGAATACCCCCCATACAAGAGACAAGCTTCTGCACACTCTTTCACTGTCTGTTACAGCAAAGATAGACGCTTTTGAACGATAACGAGAAATCATTCGTGCTGTATGTCCGCTTGATGTTGGTGCAATAATTGCCCGCACTTCAAGTGATTCTGCTGTTTTAGCAACAGACTGGCCGATTGCATCTGTCATTGTTAGGCGGCCGGTTTTATTACGGCGGCGCGGCGGAATATCTCTCATTTGCAATTCTGCTTCTGCACGTACAGCGATGTTGTGCATAGTTTGAACTGCTTCAAGTGGATAAGTCCCCGCTGCTGTTTCACCTGAAAGCATGATTGCATCTGTTCCGTCAAAAATGGCATTTGCTACATCGCTTGCTTCTGCGCGTGTTGGACGAGGATTGCGTTGCATTGAATCAAGCATCTGAGTTGCAGTAATAACTGGCTTCCCTAGCATGTTACATTTTTTAATTAATTGTTTTTGGACGATTGGCACTTCTTCAGCTGGGATTTCAACACCTAAATCTCCACGGGCAACCATTAAACCATCAGCTACTTCAAGAATTTCATCGATATTGTCGACACCTTCTTGATTTTCAATTTTTGGAATAATTTGAATATGTGTTGCATTATTTTTTTCCAGGAGCTCACGGATTTCAAGAACATCTGATGTACGACGCACAAACGAAGCTGCGATAAAGTCTACATCCTGCTCAATGCCAAAACGGATATCAGCTGCATCTTTGTCTGTAATTCCTGGCAGTTTAACAGAGACACCTGGTACGTTTACACCTTTTTTGTTTTTAAGTGTCCCGCTATTTAAAACACGAACAGAAATTTCACCTTTTTCACGATCAATACCTGTTACAAGGAGGCCGATTAATCCATCATCAAGCAAAATGCTTGAACCTGGTTCAACATCTTCAATTAAACCTGAATAAGTTATAGAAAATTTTTCAGGAGTTCCGAGCACTTCTGTCATTGAAATAACAGCGTTCGCTCCATTTCTTAATTCAATTGCACCATTTTCCATGTCATGTGTACGGATTTCCGGTCCTTTTGTGTCAAGAAGTATAGCAATGGTTTTTCCGGTATTTTCTGCTGCCTGGCGAATCTTTTGGATACGGGCTGCATGTTCTTCGTGACTGCCATGTGAAAAATTCAATCGAGCAACATTCATTCCTGCTCTCATTAATGATTCAAGAGTTTCAAGGCTTTCACTTGCCGGGCCAATCGTACAGACAATTTTTGTTTTTTGCATCAATAGTTCCTCCAGTTTTTAAATTAAATCGAAAGCTCCTGTGATAGTTCGTACATACGCTGATCAACTTTATGCGGTTTTGCTAGCGCTTCGATGATATCATAATCGACAATTTTGTTTTGTTCGATCCCAACAGCACGCCCGCCTTTTCCCTGTAATAAAAGTTCTACTGCATAAGCGCCCAGACGGCTTGCAAGAACACGGTCAGCCGCACTTGGTGTACCTCCACGCTGCATGTGGCCAAGAACTGAAACGCGCGTGTCGAATCCTGTCAACTCTTCAATAATAGCACCAAATTTGCTGCCTGTCATAACACCTTCTGCCACAACAATAATACTATGTTTTTTTCCGCGCTCTTGACTGCGTTTTAACTTTGAAGCAATTTCGTTCATATCATAAGGTGCTTCGGGAATTAAGATGGTTTCCGCACCGCCTGCAAGACCTGACCAAAGAGCAATATCTCCTGCATGACGACCCATTACTTCAACAATAAATGTCCGTTCATGCGAGCTTGCGGTATCGCGAATTTTGTCGATGGCATCAATAACTGTATTAAGCGCCGTATCAAAACCAATTGTAAACTCTGTCCCGGGTATATCGTTATCAATTGTTCCTGGAACACCTATACAAGGAAAACCGTGTTCTGTTAACGCTTTTGCTCCCATATACGATCCATCACCGCCAATGACAACAAGCCCTTCAATGCCATATTTTTCAAGCTGTGCAATCCCTTGTTTTTGGCCTTCAATAGTTTTAAATTCAAGGCAGCGGGCAGAACGAAGCATGGTTCCGCCACGGTGAATAATGTCACCCACTGAACCACGGTCAAGCTGTTTAATTTTCCCTGTTATTAATCCATGATACCCCTGGTAAACGCCGAATACTTCCATTTCATGATAAATTGCTTTACGGACTACGGCCCGTACGGCTGCATTCATCCCTGGCGCATCGCCGCCGCTCGTTAATACTCCAATTCGTTTCATAAAACAACCACCTCTAACCAAATATTGTGAGTAACAACTCTTATATACCTACCTCTTTTAAGATAACAGAACGGTTTCCCGTTCACAATGTTTACCCTTAAAGTAAGCGTTAACACCTAAAAAACCTGCGTGATTTGGAAGGTATTTCAAAACAAAACCGCCCCAGAAAGTTATTCTTTCGGGCCGGTTGTGTCTTCGATATAACCACCGATGCGTTTATATTTTTCATACCGCTGTTCAATTAAAGAATCAGAATCAATTAACTGAAGGTTTTTCAAAGCTGGTTCTAACACTTCATCAATTAATTCAGCTTGCCGTTTTGAATCGCGGTGGGCACCTCCGCGAACTTCTGGAATAATTTCATCCACAATGCCAAGTGCACGCAAATCTGGTGCTGTAATTTTCATTGTTTCAGCTGCCCGCTTCGCAAGCCCCGCATCTTTCCATAAAAGGGCCGCTGCTCCTTCCGGTGAAATAACCGAATACGTTGAGTTTTCCAGCATAAACAACCGGTCCCCGACACCTAGAGCAAGTGCACCGCCACTACCGCCTTCTCCAATTACAATACAGATAATTGGCACTGTAAGACCGGCCATTTCAAAAATATTGCGAGCAATGGCTTCACTTTGGCCGCGTTCTTCCGCAGCTTTTCCTGGATATGCTCCTTTTGTATCAATTAAGCAGATAATTGGACGGTTAAACTTCTCCGCTTGTTTCATGAGGCGGAGCGCTTTCCGGTATCCTTCTGGATGAGGCATTCCAAATGTACGCTGTATATTTTCTTTTGTATCGCGACCACGCTGGTGGCCAATAACAGTAACCGGCTGCCCGCGATATTTTGCCACCCCTGCTACGATTGCTTTGTCGTCGCCAAATGCACGGTCTCCATGAAGCTCAAAAAAGTCTTCGAACAAATAGGAGATATAGTCCAGTGTTGTCGGACGATTGGGATGGCGGGCCATTTGCACTCGGTCCCACGGTGTCATGCTGTTATAAATATCTTCTTCCAGCTTTTTCAGACGAAGCTCAAGTTTTGCAATTTCTTCCGTTAAATCAACATCCGAAGTAGAAGTGAAATTTTTTAACTCAGCTATTTTTTCCTGAAGCTCACGGACCGGTTTTTCAAATTCAAGACCTGTCATCTTCTGTCACCGCCTGTTTCATGAATATCCAGTAAGAAAGAAAGTTTTTCTTTCATTTCTTTGCGATGCAAAACAGCATCAAGCTGGCCGCACTGCAGCAAAAATTCAGCAGTTTGGAAATCTTCTGGAAGTTTTTCACGGATAGTCTGTTCGATTATTCGTCTTCCGGCAAATCCTATTAAAGCTCCTGGCTCTGCAAAATTGTAATCACCGAGCGACGCAAAGCTTGCTGAAACCCCTCCTGTTGTTGGGTGAGTCATCACTGAAACAATAAGACCTCCCCGGTCACTGAGACGTTTAAAAGCAGCGCCTGTTTTCGCCATTTGCATAAGAGATAAAACACCTTCCTGCATACGGGCACCACCCGAAGCAGTAAAAATAATAAAAGGAATATGAAGGCGAATAGCTTCTTCAACAGCGCGTGTTATTTTCTCGCCAACTACCGAACCCATACTGCCCATGCGAAATGATGAGTCCATAAAAGCAAATGCGGCACGGCGTCCGTCAATAGCGCCCACGCCAGTAACAACGGCTTCATTAAGCCCCGTTTTTTTGCGGTCAGCCGCTATCTTTTCTTCATAATCAGGAAATTGGAGAGGGTTTGCAGTTGAAAGGCTTGCATCAAGTTCGCGAAACGACCCTTCATCCAAAAGCATTTCAATACGCTCATGCGCTTTCATTGGATAATGGTATCCACAGCCAATGCAAACATGAAGATTTTTTTGCAGCTCTTTTGTGTACATAATTTTTTTGCATTTTGGGCATTTTTGCATAATCCCTTCTGGTACATCCTGCTTTGCAGCTGCTGAGGGAATTGTTGCATACTTGATTTTTTTTGGTTTTTGTTTTACAAACATGTTTTTTATAGCCACTGTTCCACCTCTTTACTGGCCCCTTGAGTGATGTATCTGTTTAACTGCAAACAAAAGATCCAGAAGGCGTTTGTCATCTGAACAACTGTCTGCGTAATCAGAAATAATCAGCCATATTTTTTTCAAAAGACGGTTTCCCGCCGTATCCATTAATTTATGAAAAGATAATTCTTTCCCGCTTATCGTTTCTTCCATTTCGCCAGCTGTAAACTGCTTGGCCAAAATCGCAAGGCAGCCCAATTCTAAAATGGCTTTGATATCGCGAACATGCTCTTTATTTTGGTCATCATCCAAAATAAAGGCACCAATAAGCGGGACAAGCTGGTGATCTTTAAAATCCCGGAGGAACGTTCCTTCTCCCCGTTTTGTTTCAATCAAGCCTAGAAGTTCAAGCGCACGTAACGCTTCCCGTATAGACGAACGCCCAATCGCAAGTCGCTCCGAAAGTTCGCGTTCTGATGGCAATTTATCACCGGATTGAAATTGATTTGTTTTAATCAATTCCTGAATTTGCGAAATCGCTTCTACAAATTTTGACTGTGGACGCTTTGACCCTGTCATTTATTCTCCTTTGCCACTTGAAAATTTAAGCAGGTTTAGTGCTTTTTCACGATTCGGCATCTTGTTACTTTTCTACGTTTCCATTCAAGTGGTCAGACCACGATAATTCACTCTAATACTTTAAACGATTGAAACCCGCTTGTAAAGGCTATGACCCATTATTTAAGCACTACATTTTTTGTTCCGCATTCATTTTTCAACTGTTCCAATAACTGTTTGCTCGGCGATACCCGGTATTTTAAATGAAGGCGCACGGTTTCTTTTGTACGTTCATAATGCAGGACCACAGCTGTCTGGCCCGGAGAAAGCTGTAAAAGTTCGTATACCCGCTCTGTCAGCTTGTATTCTCCTGGGCCGTCTGGAATTTTAATGTAAAGGGTTTGGTTTTCTTCGTCCGCTTCTTGAATCCCTTGTTCAAGAGGTTTTAACAACTGAATAACCACTTGTACGGTATTGTTCCGTTCTTCTGCTGATCCTTTAATAAAGAACATTTCCCCTTTTTTAATTAGCCCCACGTATTTCCTATATATTTCTGGAAACAAAACAGCTTCCCGATCTCCTGTTTCATCCATTAAAGTTAAAAATGCCATTTTCTCGCCTTTTTTTGTACGGATTTCCTTGATCGTCCCAATGATCCCCGCCGTGTAAAGCTGGCGGGCTTTCCGAACAGATCCAAGAGGAATGGCTCCCGCTTTATTTAGTTTTTGGCGGTGCTCATCAAGCGGGTGGTTTGAAATGTACACTCCCAGCATTTCTTTTTCTTTTTCTAGTTTTAACCCGGATGGCATAGGATCCGATTCCGCATATCTCGGTTGAAAAACTACACCTAACCCTTCAAACAAACTTCCCTCATCAGGATTTAGCAAAGCCGCATGCTCAAGAGCTGCCTCTATGCTGTCTAAAAGCACTGCCCGGTCTTGTCCAAATTCATCCATTGCCCCCGAATAAATAAGCGATTCAATAACACTGCGGCTTATATCTTGAATAGGAACACGTAAACAAAAATCAAACAGATCCTTAAATTTACCATTTTTCCTTGTATTCACAATTGCTCTGGCAGCTGATTTTCCTATTCCTTTTATTGAAATAAGGCCAAAGCGGATTCCATCCGGCAATGCTTGAAATGAAATGCCGCTGCTGTTCACTGATGGTGCAAGAAAAGAAATTCCATATTCAGAAGCTTCTCTTATATAGTGCCCCAGCTTTTCTTCGTTTCCTGAAAAAGACTGTAAAAGAGCGGCAATAAAATGAGCAGGATGGTAAGCTTTCAGCCAAGCAAGCCAATAAGCAATCATGCTGTATGCTACTGCATGGCTCCGATTAAAGCCGTAATCCGCAAAACGAACAATGAGATCATAAACCTGAACAGCCGTTTGCTCATCAATTTGGTTGCGCCCTGCTCCCTCTACAAAATGCTGCCTTTCTTTTTCCAAAGTTTCTTTTTTCTTTTTGCTGACTGCCCGGCGGAGCAGGTCTGCTTCGCCTGGTGAGAAACCGGCCATTTCTACCGCAATTTGAATAATTTGTTCTTGATAAACAATAATCCCATAGGTCGGCTGTAAAATAGTTTTTAAAATAGGATGTGGATAGTTCACTTGTTCGTTACCGTGCCGGCGTTTTATATACAATGGAATTTGTTCCATTGGACCCGGACGGTAAAGCGCATTTACAGCTACCATATCTTCAAAACGGTCTGGCCTCAATTGCATAAGAACATTTCGCATTCCTTCTGATTCAAATTGAAAGATGCCGCTTGTTTTGCCCTGGCTAAGCAACTCAAAAACGCGCTGGTCATTTAAAGAAATCTTCTGTAACTCAACTTTTATGCCCGTTGCGTTACGAATAGAAGCTAAAATGCGCTCGATAATGGTCAAATTTCGCAATCCAAGCAAATCAATTTTCAATAATCCAAGCAATTCCAGTGATTCCATTGCATATTGCGTTAAATAAATTCCATCATGCCCGTCCATGATTGGAACATGGCTGGTAAGAGGTTTTTCAGAAATAATCATTCCGGCTGCATGAGTGGATGTGTGCCGCGGCAGTCCTTCAAGCTGAAGCGCTGTTCGGTAAATTCGTTCATGAACAGGTGATTCTTCCCTCCATTCCTTTAAGTTAATTTTAGAAAGCTTAGTGCCTGGTACAGATGGAATTAGCTTTGACAGCCGTGATAATTCTCCTGCTTCAAAACCAAAAACCCGGGCTGTATCACGCATGACTGCTTTGGCTGACAGCGTCCCGAATGTAACGATTTGAGCAGCATGAAGAGAGCCATATTTTTCTGCAATATATTGAATGACCTCATCGCGCCTTTGATCCGGAAAATCTATGTCAATGTCCGGCATTGTTATTCGTTCCGGGTTTAAAAAACGCTCAAATAAAAGCCCATATTTAATGGGATCAACCGTGGTAATGCCTAGCGTGAAAGCGACAAGAGAGCCCGCTGCAGAGCCGCGTCCGGGACCCGTCAACATTCCTTTTCTTTTGGCAAATTCCATAAAATCATGAACAATTAAAAAATAATTACTAAACTTCATTTTGCTAATCACTTCCAGCTCATAAAAAAGCCTTTCTGTATAAAGCTTATTTTTTTCTGGAAGACCTTTTATGCATAGCTTTTTTAAAAAAGAATCGGCCGTTTCGCCTTCGGGCAAAGGAAAAGCAGGAATCAGCTGTTGGCCAAATTCTATTGTTACGTTACAAAGTTCTGCAATCAATTCCGTGTTTGTAATTGCCTCTGGAATGTCTTTAAACTTTTCCATCATTTCTTCCGGCGTTAAAAAGGTGTTCACTGCTTCCGCCATTTCCTCTTCTGTTCCGAGCAACCTGTTTTCTCGTATTGCCTGAAGGCACCTGGAAGCAAATGCCCCCGCTGCACTTATATACTGCACATTAGCAATAGCGACAAGAGGAATTGCTTTGAAAGCGGCTGTTTCTAGCAAGAAATTTTCATGCTCTGGATTTCGTATGCCAATGTAAAAATAATTAAACAAGTGGTGAAAATGAGAAATAGCTTTTTCAGACAAATCACCATCCGCACCCGGCAAAACTGCGATTAGCCCTTCGGCGTAGGCTTCCAGCCACCTTAAAGGAAGTCCTTCTTTTGCTTTTGTTTGAATGGCACTTGAAATCTTAATTAGATTGGCAAAGCCAGTCTGGTTTTGGGCATATAAAAGGAGCGGAAAAGATTGTCCGCTTCCAGATTGAGATTCAATATCCGCTTTTAACCCCATGATAGGTTTAATGTTTTTCTGTTTGCACTCGCGGTAAAAGGGAATAGCAGCATGAAGGGTATTCCAGTCTGTTATACCGATAGCACTGCTTCCTGCTTCCACTGCTTGTTGCACAATTGCTTCTGGCGTTAAAGTAGATGCTCGAAAGCTGAATGCTGTTTCTGTCTCGAGATGTATAACCATTTTCTCCGCTCCTTTCTCATCGGGTGAATATATGTTCTTATTTTTATATAAAAAGAAAGGAGAAAAAATCTCCTTTTATTTTTTCGCGATTAATAACTTTAAGTCTTCAAGCACGCTTGTTGCTTCTTCCCAGGAGTAAACGCTTGCCCCTGCTGCAAGTGAATGGCCGCCGCCTCCATATTTCATAGCCAACCCGTTGATTACCGGGCCTTTTGAGCGAAAACGAACTCTAATTTGGTCGTCTTCCTCAATAAAAAATACCCAGGCTTGAATGCCTTTTACACTGCCAAGAATACTAACAAGCTGTGAGGTTTCAGCTTGTGTGGCATTAAATTGATTAAGAAGTTCTTTTGTTAAGCGTATTTCTGCTACACCGGAACGATCCATTTTAAAGTTTTGTAAAATATAGCCTTCCATTTTCAAAATGTGTTCGTCTTTTTCATACATGCTATTAAAAAGCTCTTGGCGGTTAAAATTATATTCCATTAATTCCCCGGCGTACTGCATCGTTTCCTTTGTGGTAGACGAATACAAAAAACGTCCGGTATCACTGACAATACCAGCATACAGCAAACGTGCAGCAGCATCACTCATTTTCAACTGTCCTTCTGATGTTTTATATAATTCATAGACCATTTGGCTGCACGCCGCCGATTCTTCTTCAACCCAGATTAAGTCGCCATACGGATCTTCGTTTGGATGATGATCAATTTTTATTAGTTCTTTTCCTAGTTTATAGCGCTGGTCGCAAATACGCGCTTGGTTCGCAGTGTCGCATACAATAACCAGTGCTTCTTTGTATACACTGTCTTCAATTTGGTCAAGGCGCCGTAAAAAATGAAGTGTCGGTTCTTCCTGGCCCACTGTATACACTTGTTTTTCTGGAAAAGTGGCTTTAATAATTTCAGCAAGTCCGCCTTGAGAACCATATGCATCGGGATCTGGACGAACATGGCGGTGCAAAATAATCGTGTTGTATTGTTTAATTTTGTCGATAATGTGTTGTTTCAAGTTATTTCCCCTTCTCTAAAGGCTAGTTCAAGTGGAAATCCCCTGTTTTTCCCGCTACAATAAAACCATAGTTTAAAAACGGAGGAATTTCTTTCATGCCTAATTTCTTTTTTGTTTTTGTTATTGTTTTGTCATTTATTTTTTACCTTTTTTACAAAGTCCAGTATGTAAGAAGCAGAAGGCCGATGGAACGCAAATGGCTTTCCGCAAAATCAAGTATGGCCCTCGGTTTATTTGTTGCTGTATTTGGTGTTAACACTCTTTTTATTCAGCAAACCACCGTTGCTTACATTGTCGCAGCCATCTTTATTTTATATGGATTTGCCAGTTTGATTGCCGGCTATAAAATGTACAAGCATTATTTGCCTTTTGCTCAACAGGAAGCAGATAATTTTGATCATTGATTTTTGAAAGCAGGCTTTCTGAGCCTGCTTTTTTAACGGTCAATTAACTGGCACATCATCATAACTTTGCCTGCAAGTACACCCGCATTGTAAACTTCCACATCTATTTTCCCGAATTTCCGGCCTATTTCAAGCACTTTTGGAAAAACGTCAAGAGTTGATTCCATTTGGACAGGTTTTAAAAAGTAAATCGTAATGTTTTCTACAACAAGATCACCACGTTTATGGGCACGCAAAGCTCTGTTTGCAGCTTCTGTCACAATAGTTGTAAATACGCCGTATGAAATGGTTCCAAGCTGGTTTGTCATTTGAGGAGTAACTTCAAATTGATAAGCATGCCCTGCTTCACGGTCTTCCGGCAAAATCAGCTGCTTTGAAATAGTATCATCAAGCGTTTCAGCAGACTGGGGCTGACGCTGTGCCATTTGCATTGCTTTTAAAACATCCTGACGGCTGACAATGCCTTGAAGACGATTTTGTTCATCAACGACCGGCAACAACTCGATTCCTTCCCAAATCATCATATGGGCAGCTGATGCCACGCTTGTTTTGAGCGTAACTGTAATAGGGTGCTTTGTCATAACTTTATCAATTAACACTTCGCGGCCGTTCCCCATTATATCTTTTGCTGTTACCATCCCGTACACTTTTAAGTGGTCATCTACTACAGGAAATCGGCTATGTGAGGTTTCCTGGTTTTTTTCCAGCCAGTCGCCTACCGTATGTCCCAGTTCTAAAAACACACTGTTTTCAACAGGTGTTAATATATCTCCTACAAGCACAATTTCTTTTTTTATCAGTTGATCGTAAATAGCCCGGTTAATCATTGCCGCTACTGTAAAAGTATCGTAGCTTGTTGAAATTACTGGAAGTTCCAGATCATCGGCCAGTTTTTTCAATTCATCTCCCGCTTCAAATCCTCCCGTAATCAACACAGCGGCGCCTGCATGGAGAGCCAGTTCATGGGCTTTCACGCGGTTCCCGACAATGAGCAAATTCCCGGGTCCAGTATAGCGCATCATTGCTTCAAGCTGCATTGCGCCGATAACAAATTTATTTAATGTTTTATGTAGTCCGTTCCGGCCACCCAGCACTTGCCCATCTACAATGTTTACTACTTCAGCAAAAGTAAGTTTCTCAATATTCTCTTTTTTCTTTTGTTCAATCCTAATTGTTCCGACGCGTTCAATTGCACTTACAAGCCCTTTTGTTTCTGCATCTTTAATCGCGCGATAAGCCGTTCCTTCGCTTACCGAAAGTGCTTTGGCAATTTGTCGGACAGAGATTTTCTCGCCAATGGGCAATTCTTCGATATACTGAAGAATTTGTTCGTGTTTAGTTATCAATAGCTTTGCACACCCCTTCCCGCACGCTGCGGGCTAAAAAAGCGCCCCGGCAAACTTCCGGAAAACACTTTTTGACCCTTTTTCCAATTCTTTATTACCTTATTATAGAACAAAAGAACTTGAAAAAAAAGAAGCCGCCTTTATTAAGACAGCTTGCATTCTTTACAACTCAGTTATATCGCCAGGTTGCATGACTTTACCGTTACCAGCTTTTAATTTTGACGTGAAATCTTCCGGATTTTGCTGAATTGGCGGAAATGTATCATAGTGAATTGGAACAACCGTTTTAGCCTGCAAAAACTCAGCTGCCAATGCAGCATCTTCAGGTCCCATAGTAAAGTTATCGCCAATCGGAAGGAAAGCAAGGTCAATTGGATGAAGTTCGCCAATTAATTTCATATCAGAAAAAAGCCCGGTATCACCTGCATGATAAACAGTTTTTCCTTCATTCATAATAAGTACTCCCGCGGGCATGCCCATGTATAAAAATGTTCCATCTTCCTGCTGGATCCCTGATCCATGAAAAGCTTGAGTAAACTTTATTTTGCCAAATTCAAATTCCCGACTGCCTCCAATATGCATAGGGTGAGCATTAACCCCTCTACTTTGCAAATAAAGCGCAAGTTCATTTACAGCAATAACCAAAGCTCCGCTTCTCTTTGCAATTTCAACCGTATCACCGACATGGTCACCATGTCCATGAGTTAAAACAATAAAATCGGGGTTTTGGTTTTCTGCTTTTAAATCCGTTAAGCTATTTCCCGTAATAAATGGATCAATCAAAATTGTTTTCCCATTAGACTCGATTTTCACAACGGAATGCCCATGAAAAGATATTTTCATATTGCTGTCTCCTTTTAAAAATATGTATTATGGCTTTATTCTTCCCTCTATAAAGTTCCCTAAAACGTGCGAATCTCCTTCTTTCCCTGCAAGCTATATTTAAAAAATGTAAGGGCTAACATTTACCTTTCTATTTTTCTTTTTTGTTGTAAAATGAAAGTATAAGGGGGAATGACTCATGTTAAAGTATAAGCATATACTAGTCGCTGTTGATGGTTCAAAAGAAGCAGAGTGGGCTTTTAAAAAATCTGTCCAAATTGCCAAACGAAATGATTCAGCACTGAACCTTGTACATGTCATTGATACCCGATCATTTGCCGCCATAGAAGCTTATGACCGTTCAATTGCCGATCGAGCAACCAGATATGGAAAAGAGCTTCTTGCCGACTATAAAAAAGAAGCAGAAGCTGCTGGTGTAACAAAAGTAAATACATTTGTGGAATATGGTTCTCCAAAAGTAGTTATTCCAAAGCAGGTAGCCAGCCAAGTAAAAGCAGACTTAATTATTTGCGGTGCAACCGGTTTAAATGCGATGGAACGCTTTTTAATTGGCAGTGTTTCTGAGTATATAACCCGGTCAGCCACTTGTGACGTATTAATTATTCGAACAGACGATTTACCTGAATAAAAACTGCAGTAAAAAGCAAGGATCTTCTTCTAACGCCTTTTTAAATACAAAAGCCAACTGGCGCATTCCCTGCCAAAACGCCACCACAATAAAAAAATCCGCCACTTCATTGGCGGATTTTTCGTTTTATTTTAACAGCTCTTTTGCTGCTTTAATTTGGTTTTCAACCTGGTCAAAACCTGTACCGCCAAGAGACTGCCTTCTCTTAACAGCTTCATAAGGGGAAAGTACATTGTAAATATCTTCTTCAATCACATTCGACGCTTCTTTAAGCTCCTCCAAAGAAAGATCAAGAAGGAAACATCCTTTTTGAATGCAAGTGAATACAAGCTTTCCGGTGATTTCATGAGCTTCACGGAATGGAATGCCTTTTGCTGCAAGATAGTCCGCAAGTTCTGTCGCATTAGAGAAATCATTTTGCACGGCGTTTTTCATGCGGTCTTCATTTACCGTCATTGTGTCAACCATGCCTGCAAAAATCTTTAACGAGCCAAGAACCGTATGCACGGTGTCAAACATGCCTTCTTTATCTTCCTGCATGTCTTTATTGTAAGCAAGCGGCAACCCTTTTAAAATTGTCAGCAAACTAAACAAGTTGCCATACACGCGCCCTGTTTTGCCGCGGATCAATTCTGCCATGTCCGGGTTTTTCTTTTGCGGCATAATACTGGAGCCAGTTGAAAACGTATCGTCCATCTCGACAAAACGAAATTCCTGGCTTGACCACAAAATAATTTCTTCTGCAAAACGGGACATATGCATCATTAAAATAGAAGAAGCACTTAAAAATTCAAGAATAAAGTCGCGGTCACTTACTGCATCCATGCTGTTTTGGTAAACAGCAGAGAATCCTAAAAGCTCCGCAGAACGTTCACGGTCAATTGGAAATGTTGTACCGGCGAGTGCCCCTGCCCCGAGCGGGGACACATCGATCCGTTTTAACGCTTCTTGATACCGTTCCTTGTCACGTTGAAGCATCCAAAAATAAGTCATTAAATGATGCCCAAATGAGATTGGCTGTGCTCGTTGAAGATGCGTATAGCCTGGCGCAAGAGTATCAGTGTGTTTCTCGGCTTTCTCCACTAAAACCGATTGAAACTGGCTGATCAGCCCGATAATTTCTTTGACTTGCTTTTTCAAGTACAAATGCATATCAGTTGCTACCTGGTCATTTCGGCTTCGGCCAGTATGAAGTTTTCCTCCAACTGGTCCGATCAAATCAATTAATGCTTTTTCTAAGTTTAAATGAATGTCTTCAAGTGAAACTGAAAACTCAATTTCGCCGGCTTCCGCTTTCTTCTTTAAAGCTTCCAGTCCGTCCTTGATTTGATTCATTTCTTCATCTGTCAAAATACCTGTTTCACCGAGCATCGTTACGTGGGCGATGCTGCCTTCGATATCTTCGAAAACGAGCTCCTGGTCAAAAGAGATGGACGCTCCAAATTCGTCTACCCACTCTTCCGCAGATTTTTGAAACCGTCCGCCCCACAACTTTTTCGTCATGATTATTTTAACCCTTTCTCTTTATGAACACGCGAGCTGACTACTGTCGGAAGTCCGTACAGGTTGATAAAGCCAACTGCTGAAGCGTGGTCAAACG
>JAPSKG010000244.1 GCA_031177795.1 Domibacillus sp. | reverse complement strand
ATAACCATATTTCATTTGCCGGGAGTATTACAAAAGCTGTGGAAAAAGCTCGGTCAGCATGCGGACATACGATGAAAATTGAAGTTGAAATTGAAACAAAAGAGCAATTAATAGAAGCTGTTCAAGCGGGGGCAGATATTATCATGTTTGACAACTGTACACCTGAACAAATTAAAGCATGGCTTCCGTTTGTACCCAATCATATTACAACCGAAGCATCAGGCGGCATCAATATGCAAAATCTCAGAAGTTACGCTTTAACAGGGGTTGGATGGATTTCATTAGGTGCTTTAACACATTCTGTTAAAGCAATGGATATTAGTGCGCGGGTTGAAAAGAAAGGAGCGGTTTTACATGGCATTAACTGAGTTGATAAAAGGGCTGCTTCCAGATAAATACCGCGGTATGGAACGAGAAGAAATGGAAGCCCGTGTGCGTGAAATAAAAAAAGAACTTGGGACATCTTTATTTATCCCGGGCCACCATTATCAAAAAGATGAAGTAATTCAATTTGCGGATGCAATTGGAGATTCATTGCAATTGGCTCAAGTATCAGCCGCAAATCAACAAGCAGAGCACATTGTTTTTTGCGGTGTGCATTTTATGGCGGAAACGGCCGACATTTTAACAGGCCCTGGCCAAACGGTTTATTTGCCAGACATGAGGGCTGGCTGTTCAATGGCTGACATGGCTGACATTTACCAGACGGAACGTGCCTGGACAGCATTGCAAAAGCTGTTTGGTGATACGATTCTGCCTCTTACCTATGTAAATTCAACAGCAGCCATTAAAGCATTTACCGGGCGAAATGGAGGCTCTTGTGTAACTTCTTCCAATGCAAAATCTATGGTGGAATGGGCATTTACGGAAAAAGAACGTATTTTGTTTTTGCCGGACCAGCACCTTGGCCGTAACACAGCATTTGATATTGGTGTGCCCCTGGAAAATATGGCGGTTTGGAACCCTATTACAAATCAACTTGAATATGAAGGGAATCTGGAAAAAATTCAAGTTATTTTGTGGAAAGGCCATTGTTCCGTCCATGAAAATTTCACTGTAGCTAATATTGAAGAATTACGCCGTTCAAGACCGGACATGGCTATTATTGTTCACCCGGAGTGCCGGAGAGAAGTTGTAGAATTAGCCGACGATAATGGTTCAACAAAATATATTATTGATACTATTGAAAAAGCAGAAGCAGGGTCAGCCTGGGCAATAGGCACAGAAATGAATTTAGTAAAAAGAATTATCGCCCAGCATCCTGATAAAGAAATTGTTTCTTTAAATCCAAACATGTGCCCATGTTTAACGATGAACCGAATTGACCTTCCTCACTTGCTTTGGTCTTTAGAAACAATAATGGATGGCAACGCAGGCAACATCATTCAAGTTGATTCAGAAACAGCGGCACAAGCAAAGTTGTCACTTGACCGCATGCTTTTACGGGCCAACTAATTTTTTCGCACAGGTATAAGCTAGGCGCATACAATATGTTGAATGCTCATTGAGGAGGGAAACAATGAAAATCCATATTGTTCAGCGTGGTGACACTCTTTGGTCGATAGCGGAAAAGTATAATGTCTCATTTGAGGAAGTCAAGCAAATGAATGCACATCTTGCCAATCCGGATATGATCGTGCCGGGCATGAAAATTAAACTTCCTGAAACAGCAAAGCAAATGGAAAAAGTCCATCCATTCACAGATAAAAAGCCGCTGCCATGTCCTCCAGAGATGAAAGGCCTGCAAGAAGAAGAAATGAAAGAAACTGAGTTTACCCTGCCGGAACAATGGATGACAGAACCAGCTCCAATGCCAGGGCCATACCCATTTTCGGAAGCCCCTTCCAATCCATTTCTTCCAAAAGTGGAACATGACATGATGATTCCCTCGCCGGGAATGCCGGTACCTTGTTTTTTTTACCCGGTTCCTTTTCCTATGTCGTATATGATGCCTTGTATGCCTGAAATGGAAGAAGAAGAAAAAGCAGAAAAGCAAGAAATGGGGCATTATGGCCAAATGCCAGCGTTTCCAATAATGCCAAAATGTCCATATTGCCATCGATAAAAGACGTGCGCATTAGCGCGTCTTTTTTTCTTTTGGATATTATTGTACAAAATGGAATTTTAATTTTTTAGATTTAATCTCCTCTTTTCACGTAGGCATATTACCTTAAAATTCCTGTTGAGAAAAGGCTTTCAATTAAAGGGAACCTAGTTATTATGACAAACTGACCATAAATGCTTGATTTTTGAATGTTTTTGAGAAATAATGATTGAAAATGATTGTTTTTTAGATGTAAGCGGTTTATAATGAGGTCAATAAAAAGAAAAGGAGGGATGTAGAAAGTGCTGACGGAAGAACGCCATGTGTTTATTTTAAATTTATTAAAAGAAAAAGAAGTGGTTAAAATACACGAGTTAACAAAAGCAACAGGCGCTTCTGAATCAACTATTAGACGTGATTTAACAGATTTAGAAGAAGCTGGTTTGCTAAGACGTGTTCATGGTGGCGCAGCAAAAATAACGAAAAAGCGCATGGAACTTACAATGGCTGAAAAAACAACTCGTTTTTCGGAAGAAAAACTTGCTATTGGTCGCCTTGCTGCATCCCTTATTGAAGATAATGATTGTGTTTTTATTGATGCAGGGACAACTACTCTCGCGCTTATTCCCTTTATTAAGGCAAGTAATATAACAGCAGTCACAAATGGCTATGATCATTTGCAGATTTTAGCGGAAAAAGGAATTGAAGCTTATACAACCGGAGGGAGATTAAAACAATCCACCAAAGCTTTAACAGGCACGGGGGCAGTTCATGGTCTTCAGCAATACTGGTTTGACAAAGCATTTTTGGGTGTAAACGGCATTCACGTAAAAGCAGGATATACAACGCCGGATCCAGAGGAAGCAGTTGTGAAAAGAGAAGTGCTAAAACGAGCCCAGCAAACTTTCATTGTAACAGATGCATCGAAGTTCCAAGAAAGTACATTTGCTTATATTGCAAATGTAGAGGAAGCAGTCATTGTAACAGGTAAAGCACCTGATAAAACGAAAAAGATGTTCCAGGAAAAAACGGACATCAAGGAGGCATTATCATGATTTACACATGCACGCTTAATCCAGCTATTGACTATATTGTTCGGGTGGAAGATTTTCAGGCAGGTGAATTAAACCGCTCGGAAAGCGCAGATTTGTATGCCGGAGGCAAAGGAATTAATGTGTCCAGGCTGTTAAAACGTCTTGGAAGCGATACTTGTGCGATTGGATTTGCCGGTGGTTTTACGGGAGAATTTATTAAAAGCGAACTTGACCGTGAAAGTGTTCCGCATCGATTCACAGCTGTAGAAGGCATAACGCGCATTAATGTAAAGCTCAAATCTGCAAATGAAACAGAAATCAACGGGCCGGCTCCTT